>DATAXU010000130.1:0-4062 GCA_036272955.1 Verrucomicrobiia bacterium | reverse complement strand
CGTGCCTTTGACCCGGCCCGTCGCCGGCATCAGCGTCGGCATCTGCACCGAACACGACGACATGGACAAAATCACCGCCTACAAGCTGATGACCGACATCATCGGCTGGGAAGACGCCTTTTGCGACATGGATTGCAAGATTGCCGGGACGGAAAAGGGCATTACGGGATTTCAACTCGATTTGAAGTTGCGCGGTTTGCCCCACAAAATCATGGAGGAGGCGCTTGAAAAGGCGCGCGTGGCGCGATTGGCGATTCTGCAAACGATGGCCCGCACCATCGACGCTCCGCGCAAGGAAATGAGCAAATACGCCCCTCGCATTGTGCAGGTGCGCATCAATCCGGAGAAGATCGGCGCATTGATCGGCCCCGGCGGCAAGAACATCAAGCGCCTCGTCGAGGAATCCGGCTGCGAAATCAATATCGACGACGATGGCACAGTGAATATTTACTCCGTTTCCGAAGAGGGAATGAAGATCGCCCGGGAAGCAATCGAAGGCATGACCGCCGAGGCCGAGATCGGCAGGATTTACCGGGGCAAGGTCGTGACGATCAAGGAATTCGGCGCCTTTGTGGAATTTCTGCCAGGCAAGGACGGCCTTGTGCATATCAGTGAACTGGCCAATTTCCGCGTCAAACAGACCGAGGACATCGTCAAGATGGGCGACGAAATCTGGGTCAAATGCCTCGGCGTCGATGAAAAGGGCCGCGTCCGGCTGTCCCGCAAGGCGGCGATGGAAGATCGCGAAAAGGAGATTGCGGCAAAGGCTTAAGCTGTAGTCATTCAGTTGAATCGGTGGTCCTTGCTTGATCTTTTGTCGCAAGTGACGCCCAAAGCGAGTGACCTTATTTAATGCGGTCATAACTTCGAATTTATATTCGACTGATGAAGCCGGTTGAATTGGACACGATCTGTACGCCGGTTAGAATCTTCGACGTAATATGCCTGCCATTGCTCGCATAGGGTCGGTTGTTACTGTAACACCCTCAGATGCAATTCAAGTTGTCTATGGTCCAGGGAAGTACGAGTTTATCGACGACCGAAGTCCATTTGCATTGAAAGTATCGGGCTTCATAGAGGAGAAGGGCAAGATTTTGGGCGTGTATGGGGACGTGGTTTCAGGGCATGAGCGATACAAAGGATTGATAGCCACTCTGTTGCTCCGAGTGGACAACTCGGACTGGACGAAAGACAACCACTCCGGGGGGGGCGGGTTTCAAGGTAGGACGCGGTCCCGCCAGACTGAGCGGAAAGTACCCAGTTTGGCACCCGGACGGAACCGACATTGGTGGTTTTCCATATATGATACGGTTTGGCACCATCGATTCGCAAGATGGGAACGAACCGCTCATCAATTCAGCCAAGGAAACATTTCACAAAACCGTGCATGGATTTGTACACTGGCTTGTGGAGCGAATTGAGCAGCCGCAACCTGACACCATCGCCGCCTCTCTGGCTGACTGTGTAGAAACGATGCGAATGTGGCGTTTCTTTGGCGGTAGCCCAGCCGGATCGGCCGTCGTGGTGGGGCCGTTCAGCGAGCAGACTAACTTTCCCTGGGCTAAGGCGGACGATATTGAGCTGCTGAAGCATGCTGTGGTTGCCTTCATTCAGCATCATCCGCGTCACCCACAATTATGCACCGCCGTTCATGCTCTTGGCTATTTGGCAGCACCGGAAGCCAAAGGGTTGCTTATCGAGGAGAGACTCAATCGCAGTTTACACGCGGCATTTACGGGGATTAGCCATGCCAATATTGGGATAAGGTCAGCTCACAGGAGCTTGATGCCCAACTTCTTTGCGGCTCCTTTGAGCGGTTCGTCTCTGGTGGCTAGAGGCAGTGATTTTCGTCGTGCTAATTCCAAATACGCAGCGTCATAAGCCGAAAGCGAATGCTTGGCCGCCATTTCGGAAATTGTCGAGAAGGCAAGACGATTGGTTTCGTCGTCGATCACGACACGAAGCTGCGAAAGAAGTGTTAGACCTGTTTGGCGCTGTGCTTCGGAAAGCAGCTTTCGTCGGGCGGCAACCAAGAGCGCGTTTGCAATCTCCAAATGCCAAAGCGCGGGAACATAAATCGCCGCGCCATTTTTTGCTTCTTCCAGCAGTTTTTTTGTGAGCTCGTTCGCCTGGCTTGGGTGAATCCACGCGATGCCGACGGACGAATCCGCGACGAAAGGACCGCTCACCGGCGTCCTTCCTCAACAGCCGATTTAAAATCTTTCCAGGAAATAGGGATCTTGTTTTCGTTTGATTGAGCAATTTCCTTTTGCAGCGATTCCAAGCCTTCGGCAGCGCGTCGAATATCGGCGAGATTTCGCCCCCCTTCAGCGACGAGCCGCGCCACAGGTCGCTCATGTCGGGTGATGACAATTTCTTCTCCTTGCAAAACACGGTCGAGGAGTTCGCCAAATTTGGTCTTTGCCTCAAATGCCGGAACAGTTTTCATAATCTTATTCTCTTATTCTAAATTGATCGGTTAACGACTAGTCTAACCCAGCAACCCCGATTTGTAAAGCTCCCTTTTACGTCCTTATCCAAACGGGTCCAAACGGATGCAGGGGGTTTCCTTGCGGGAAATCACCTCCCGAGCGCAGTACAGGTTTAAAGCCCACGATGCAATCGACGAAAGGCGAACGGCGGTCAAACGCTCCCTTTTTAAAGCGTCGCCTCGGTCCGCCGTCGTCCGGCAAATCGGCAGCTCTTTGTGTATCCCACTGACTCCGCCAACTCCATTGCCGCCGCGAAATCTTTCCCCACTTCCTCCGGCGCGTGCGCGTCTGAACCGAACGTGATCGGCACTTTCTTGCGCGCTGCGATTTCCAGCAGCGCGCGGCTGGGGTAGATTTCCCGGCAATCTTTCCGCAACCCAGCGGTGTTCAACTCGATGGCCACATTCGCTTTCGCGGCGCGTGTCAGGAAATTCTCGTAAAGCGGCGTGCAGTCTTCTTTGGGGTAAATCTTGAATTTCTTCGGCAAATCCGCATGGCCGATGATTTCAAACAGGCCGGACTCCGCAGCCTGCCCAAGCCGGTCGAAATAGATGGACCACACCTCGAAAGGGTCGCGCTCCTTCCATTTGCGAAGGTCTTCCGGATTATCCACCGCCCACGAATCGGAAACATAATGCACCGAACCGATAAAATAATCCCACGGATGCCGTCCGGCCAGTTCCCTGATCCATCCCTCATGGCCAGGCAAATAATCCACTTCAAGCGCCAGGCGGATTGTCAGGCGCGGGAAATCCTTTTGGGTTTGACGGACTTTTTGGACGTATTCGTCCAATTGGTCAAAACGCATCCGCCAATTGTCGAAGTCGTCCCGGCGCATCGGGGAATGGTCCGAAAAACCGATTTCCGTCAGGCCCACCTCCATCGCGCGCGCTGCGTATTCCGCCGGTTCGCCGCGGGCATGGCGGCACAGCGGCGTGTGCATGTGGTAATCCGGCGGCCAGGTCATGCCGTTTCCAAAAAGGCGTCGTGAACGACCCGCACGGCGTGCTCGCCCTTGGCCAGTTCCACAATGACGGAAATCTTGATCTCGCTGGTGGAAATCATGTTGATGTTGATGCCCGCGCCGGCCAGGGTTTCGAACATCTTCGCCGCCACCCCCGGATGACTTCGCATCCCAACACCCACAATCGATAACTTGCCGATTTTCTCGTCCGCCAACACCTCGCGAAAACCGATCTCCGCCTTGAGGGTGTCAATGACCTTGGTGGCCTTCAACAAATCCGGCTTGTCCACGGTAAACGAAAGATCCGTCGCGGGCGCATCCGGCGTATGGCCGATGTTTTGGACGATCATATCGACGTTGATATTGGCGTCGGCAATGGCGGAGAAGACGCGCGCAGCCATGCCGGGCCGGTCCGGCACGCCGACCAACGTGATTTTCGCCTGGTTTTTGTCGAGCGAGACGCCACGAATGACGACGCCTTCCATGCTGCGGGTTTCTTCTTTCACAATCGTTCCTGGGTTGTCATTGAGGCTGGAGCGGACTTCAAAAATCACGCCGAATTTTTTAGCGAATTCCACCGAACGCGACTGCATGACCTTTGCGCCG
>DATAXU010000129.1:0-14797 GCA_036272955.1 Verrucomicrobiia bacterium | reverse complement strand
ACAGTCCAGGCCGGTAATGTTTTCCTGCACCCCGCCGGGGATCACGATCAAGTGCAGGACTGGTTGAGAAATAATCTTTAGTAGAGTAGCCCGGTCTGGAAGAGTGTGCATACATGTCAAAACGGAATTCCACGTGACTGTAAGTTGGGTCATGTGTGACTAGATTGTTGAAAATTCAATAATTCCCCGGTTGAATCTCGCCCGCCCCTCAGCTCACCGCGCAAAGTCAAAGAAAAGTGCGCGAAGTGCGCTTAACAGAGGCGCACGCTTCGGCAATCATCTTCCCCGCAAAAGATAGCGTCTCCGCTTATATGGGATAGATGAGAAAAAAGCATGAATATGGTATTTGACGCGGGCAGGTATCGCGCCTAGTCCATAGCCCGCACAGAGTCTATCTGTCAATACAACTATTGGTTCTTTGTTGTATCATCAGATTAAAGACGAGTGCGAGAAAACGAAAATAAAACGACGGCGAATTAATCCAACTATTATGCAACGGAAATATTGACCATTAGAAAGGCGTCGGCCCGATGAGTCTTTTTGCGAAGGCTCTCACCGGGCCAGAAGCATTCGATTTTGGGGGTATGTGTGAACAGGTGCGCCGCTGTGAAAAGTACGCACCGTGGGTTTGAGTCCCACTGCCTCCACCATCTGCGAAGGATTTTGACTCTTATTCGCAGAAATGCAAGGTGATTTTGCCTTAAAAATGGAAAATTCACCGACAGGATGGTTTTTGCCGTTCCCTGCCCGATATTCAGCCTTGGCACACTTGCTCAATCAGTCGTTCTACCATCCAAGGGCCGTCGGTCAAATTTGCCCCATGCGCCGGAGTTGTCCCAGTCGTGGCGTGTACCTTGCAAAAGTTGTACGCCGCCACAAATAAGGTGATGGCGTGTCTATGGTTTGCCAGTTTGCGGGACCAGCCAAGCCCCAGGCGCACAAATCTTTTATTGAAATGCCGCACAGTCAAATTGACGCGCTCAACATGGCTTGTGGATATTCGATCCTCACGGGGCGCACCGGCCCGCACTTCAATTTTGGTTCCAATGAACGGAGCGGGCGAATATCTCCGCATTGCCTCAACTTCGCCCGGCGGAGTGGCGAACTTTTTGACCATAAGGGCATAATCCAACCTTTCCAAAAGATATTGCCGAATAATGGCCGGATATGCCGTAAACGCATCGCTTGTGATCTGGACGCGCCCCGTTATCCGGGATGCCAAGTCTTTGACAAAAATATCCGTGCTCTCACCGTCCCGCTTGCCAGTGTAATGGGAAATAATCAGCTTATTACGCGCTTCGACTGCAAGGAACGTGTAAAAGTCGCCTCGCTCTTTATCGTCTGGCGTAGTGCGATTCTGCCGCACTCCAACTCGCGCCCATAGCTCATCAATCTGAATGGAAGTCGTATCGAGGTTGCGGATATTGCGGTCAAGAAAATCGGCGCACTTGTCGCCAATAACAGACAGGACGCCCAGCACAGTATGCGCATCGCACCCCGCAAGGCGCCCGGTTGCCCGCACCCCTACGCCTTCGCAAAGCAGTTTGACGATTTGAACGACCTTTTGGTGTTCCAGCCTTACGTCATCCAGAGGTTGCGATTCGCTGAATGTCTTGCCACAACGTACACACCGAAACCGTTGAACCATACGGTTCTTATTGCGGAACGTGCCGAAACGCTTCACCTCCCCATTACAACAATGACAATTCAACTTGACCTTTCCGGCAGGGAAAAGTAATGTTGAACCGTATCTTACGGATATGCGGCTCACAGTTAATCCCTGCGAGTTGCGCTTGGCGGTGTTCAAGCACTGCCAAGCTTTTGTTTTAAATTTGTGGGATAAGGGCAGGGTGTCCCCGGCCAATGTTGCCGGATTTACCGTCTATGGTGAGGCTTCCAACCTCCCTGCCCGTTCCCTCTTAAATCACTTGTCGGGCAGATCGCCCGGCAAAAAACTTCTTTTAAAATTCTTCTTACTCTCTTTGAATCGCCCCTGTTTGACCAACCCTAGAGCAATCGGATAAACTGTGTTGTACAGGTCTTGCGATTCTGTCGTAAAACCACCGGCAACCAATGCCTCTCTAATTTCACGGACTGTCAGCCCAAGGGGTTGTTCTTCCGCGGCAGCCCGCACCACCGCCAATACGGCATCGGTTGGTCCCATGTTCGCATACTTTGCGCCGACAACCTCTTTGGCTGCCCTGCCCGCCGCCTGTCCATCGCCACACGCTTCGATTGCCAACTCTAAACCGCGTATCTCTGCCTTTAGCCGCTCTATATCGCGGCGGAGTGCTTCAATCTGAGTCTCGCGCCCCTCGATGATGTTACGCCGCTCTTGAACCAAATTCCGCAAATGCTCCACTGTCTTGTTACTCATTGCATCTAATAATACAGTGTGAGACTGAGAATGCAAGAAAAATCTCTCAGTCTCAGCACTTATTTATCAGCCTATAGACTTTTGTGCGTCGCCAGCAGCATCGTACAGGGAAGTAGTCAGGGGCAATTTGCCCTTTAAAACCTCGCGCATTGCCTCCTCTGCTTTGACTCTCGCTTCGCCCTGCTGCCCGGCCATCCTGGTGTAAATGGAATCCCATTCCCCATACCCGAGATGAGGGTCGCCCACCACGAAAACACCGCCCGCTGGCCCGATGACCCGAATGTCCGTTTGTTTCCCAACTCCAAGGCAGACTTCGGATTGTCGCTTTGCGACGTAGCAGAGCCATGCCACTTTGACATTTGAATAATGTCGAGTGAACTGGGATTGCATCAAAAACGCATCCACCTGCCCTTCCCCTACTCCAATGGCAGCATACCCCGACGCGTCACAACATTCGGAAACCCCCGCCTTAATGCTGAAAATGTGAGGTTCTATATGACCTGCGACTTTATCAATCCCGGCCACAATCGTTGCCACATGAGGGAACTGAAAACGATAAACCTCGTCACACATCCTGTTTATAAACGCGTCGTGAAGCTCAGTCTGTCTGGCGATAAATTCCTGCTGCGTCAAACCAACAGGCGCAAAAACCTCATTGTTTAGTCGCTGACTTTTGATTTTGTTGTAACACTCCAAGTAGTAATCGACTATATCCTTTACCGCAAAATCAATCCCCTCTTTTCCTGCTGCCTTTGCAGCCTGAATCTTAACCTGCATTGCCTCCATGATCTCCGCCTGAACCCCCTGGTGCCCTGCGTTCATAGCTATGCAAAATTTGGTCTGCTGAAAAACTTTTTTTGACACTTTTGGCTCATACGTAGTGTACGTGGGATCCGTCGTCGAAATCATTCTGTCATTGACGGCGAAAACGCTTCCATCGTTGGCAATCGCCGCAATGCAAATACTCATATCAATGTTCTTTATGGGATACTCCGCCCTTCGATATGCCGGAAACACTGGTCTTTCAAGCCGATTGTGAAATGGCCGATACTGCCGCCCGCCGTCTCTCAAGTTTAACATTTGCTGCCCTCGTGTTCAGTGGCCCATCATGGGCACACCGCGCCTTAAAAAGACGACGCGCGAAGGCAATCAACCCGCGTCCCCGTCAAACAACAATCCAATCACACACCACCGCAAGTTGACAACACCGTAAAAATTCCTTGACAGGGTTCCTATGTTGTGTGAAAAAGGTCGCCACTAGCCCGAGACACTGCGACAACAGCGAAACCAGTAAAAAATTTCGTCATGGAAATCAAGTTAGGTTGCGGATGCGGCCAGAAATATAAATTTGACGTCGAGCCGCTCAATGGCCGAATGCCCTTCCCGGTCGCGTGTCCGGTTTGCGGCGTGGACGGCACGGAAACCGCGAACTACTATCTCGCCCAGCAATTTCCAAATCCCCCGCCGCCAATTCCCGTCGCCTTGCGTGCCCGCGCGGTTGCGGCCGCTGAGCCGCCGCCAGTGGAGGAATCCGCCGAAATCGCACCCGCAATAGAAATCGGGCCGAGGTTTTGCAAATTTCATCCCGCGACGCCCGCCCGCTATTTATGCAATAAATGCAGCCGCACCTTTTGCGATCTCTGCATCAATGTGACGCCAATGGGCGACAAACCCATGCGAACCTGCCGCGGTTGCGGCGTGGAGGTCGTTCCGGTGCAATTTCGCCAGGCGCCCGCAAAAAGCTTTCATTCGAAACTGCCCGGCGCGTTCGTCTATCCATTCCAGGGCGCTGGAATAATCATTTTGGTATGCGCAACCATCGCGTTCTCGGCGCTGAGTTTCTTAAGCGGCGGGATTTTTGCCATATTCACCAAGATATTCCTCTACGGTTTTATATTTCTATTCATGCAGAACATCATCCAGACGACGACCTCGAATGAAAAAGAGTCGTTGGGCTTTCCCGATCGCGGCGGTTTTTTTGGCGCCGCATTTCAATTGGCCGGCACCGTCGTGGCGTCATTTTGGCTGGCGCTTGGATTGGAAATCGCAAAATTCGAAGATGTGCCAATACCGCCCGAGGCGATGATTGCCGCGGTAATTGCCGGGGGAATTTATTTCCCAATGGCGTTGCTGGCAGTGGCGATGAAAGACGACGTCATGGCCGCCAATCCGCTGGTGGTCATCCCCGCGATGCTCAAAGCCCCCTTGAATTATTCCATCGCCGCCGTCCTGACCCTGCTGGTCTTCGGGATTCGCCAGGCGGGCAGCATCATATCGAGCGGCGCCGGATCGGTTTCACTCCACACGCGCAGCGAACAGGTGTTTCTCGTGTCGGTGGGAATCCAGGCCGCGCTCGCCCTGCTGAGTGTCTATTTGCTCTGCGTGACCATGCGCATCCTGGGCCTTTTCTACAACAGCAGTAAAAAAGAACTCGGTTGGTACAATTTTTAAGAGCAAAATCCCGAAAAATCCAACCATTGGATTTTTAGACGTATTTATGCGTATATTTGCGTTCTAATTCCTTCATTCACTGACTTTGCTCCGGCTTTTTAAAAGACCACGTCACCGGCTGAAGTTCAATGAAACCGGTCTTGCGCGCCAGCTTGTCCCATTTGCCCTGCAGCCGCGCGATGCGTTTCTCCGTCGCCGGATGACTTTGAAACGCTTGCGGCACGATATGTTGCATCCCCGTTTTTTCCTCCGTCGCCTCGAGTTTTTGCATCGCCCGGATGAACCCGCGCGGATCGATATTAGCCGCCACAAGGTAATCCCATCCGCCGTCATCGGCTTCGGTTTCGTACTCCTGTGAAAAGCCCTGAAATACCATCAGGCCGGAACCAACCGCCAAAATATTTCCAATCCCGCTATTGCTCCGCAAAAAAACTCCAAAAATAACGAGAGGCCCCGCCGCCGCAATGCTGCGACGAATCGCATGTCGTTTGGCCTGATGCGTCAATTCATGCGCGAGCACGCCCAAAAGTTCATCCGGTTTGTCCGTCAATTCCAGCAAGCCTTCGTTGACCACGACGTGCCCTCCCGGCAGCGCGAACGCGTTCGGCGTCGGATCCTTCGATATGTAGAACTTCAAATTGCGTCGTTCGGGCGGCAACACCTTTATCAGCGGCGCCGCCAAAGCCGTCAATTGCGCGACGCTGTTCGAATCATCCAGCAGCATGCCGCTCTCTTTCAGTTCATCCATTTGTGCCGCGCCCATTTTCTGCTCCCATTCCATCGGCACCCTCGCCGCGATCGCGCGCGTCATCGCACTCATCGCAATCGAACCCAGCCATGTCAATACCACGCAGCCGACAGCGAAATAAACCGTCAGGCGCAACGCCCGCGTCACTTCGCGCCGTCCCAGCACCGAAGCAATTTGCGGCAGAGACTTGATCGCGGGATGCCGTAAAATGGAATGATCAAGCGTATAGATTCGCATTTCCGGCTGCGTCGAATCGTCGAGAAAAATTCCCTTGCCACCTTTCTCAAATTCGATTTCAAGGTTCTCCGTCGCGATGCCAATGGAAATCGTCTCCGATTGAAATTGCACCTGCGTGCGGCCAATTAAAATTCTCCCGCCGACGGGCTCGTCTCCAGAATCAGGATGGAACAAACTGGCTTCGACGCTGTGGGCGGTGTGGTTCAAGCAGTGACGGATGCTAATCTTTTCCGCCGCCCAACGCCATTGAAATCGGTTGCGGCGTCGCGAACTTCGAATAAATTTCGCATTGCGCCCAATGGCCGAAATCCTCTACAAGAAGCGTAAAGAGACTTTGACATGTCGAATCCCATCCGTGTGAACTCCGACCGATTGTTTGCCGAAGCGCTGCGATATATTCCCGGCGGCGTCAATTCCCCCGTCCGCGCTTTTCGCGCCGTGGGCGGGAACCCATTTTTCGTTCAAAGAGCCAGCGGCGCGCGCGTCTTCGACGTGGATGGCAATGGCTACATCGATTACGTCGGCACCTGGGGCCCCGCGATTTTGGGCCACGCCAACCCCGCCATCATCCAAGCCGTCAAGGACGCGGCCGAAGACGGCACCAGCTTCGGAATTCCCAATCCGCTCGAAGTCAAAATGGCGCGCCTGATCTGTGACGCCGTGCCGAGCGTCCAAAAAGTGCGAATGTGCAATTCCGGCACGGAGGCGTGCATGTCCGCGATCCGCCTCGCGCGCGGGTTTGCGAAGCGGGACAAAATAATCAAGTTCGAGGGCTGTTACCACGGACACGCCGATTCCCTCCTCGTCAAAGCCGGCTCCGGCGCGTTGACGTTTGGCGCGCCCGACAGCGCAGGCGTCCCCGCCGCCTTTACGCAGCACACGATTGTCATGCCCTTCAACGAAACAGATCCCGTGCGCGCCGCATTCCTGGCGAATCCTGGGCAAATCGCCGGCATCATTATGGAACCCGTTCCTGGAAATGCGGGTCTTTACCTGCCAAAACCCGGCTACCTGGAATTTCTTCGCGATGTCACCGCGCAAAACGGCGCGCTGCTTATATTTGACGAAGTGATGACCGGTTTTCGATTGAGTCTGGGCGGCGCCCAGGAACGGTTCGGCATTCAGCCCGACCTCACCTGCTTCGGAAAAATAATCGGAGGCGGCCTGCCTGTCGGCGCGTTTGGCGGCAGGGCGGAAATCATGGACCTGCTAGCCCCAACTGGCCCCGTTTATCAGGCTGGCACACTGAGCGGCAATCCGCTGGCGATGGCCGCGGGCCTGGCGGCGTTGGAAGAATTGTCCAAGCGAAACGCCTACGTCCAACTTGAGGAACTCGGCGCGGCATTGGAGGCGGGAATGAAGCAAAGCGCCAAAACCGCAAAAATCCCGATGCAATTCAACCGCGTCGGATCGATGTTTTGCGGCTATTTCACAGAGCGGCCGATCCACAATCTGGCCGATGCAATGACAAGTGATCGCGCGCGTTTCGCAAAATTTTTCCACGGCATGTTGGACCGTGGAATTTACATCGCGCCATCGCAATTTGAAGCCGGTTTCATTTCGACCGCCCATACCGCCGACGACATCCAAAAAACGATCGACGCCGCGAAGGACGTCCTTAAAGAACTTTAGTTTAAAGCGAACTGTCCGTGCTGGTCGAAGTGTTGGAAGCGTCGTTTTGCGCGACCGGGGCAGCCGTGGTCGAGGCGGGGGCGTCAAAATACGCCGTCAAATACTCTTTCGAGATATTGATCGACGAGATGGCGTCTTCCATTTCCACGAATTGGTTCTCCATCTCGGTTTCGTCGCTCGTGATCTTTTGTTGAAGCGTCGTAATGCTGTTGGTGATGTCCTGCGATTGGCTGGTGAAGCTTTGTTCCTTGCCCTTCACAAGGCCATTGCTGGCAAGGGTGTCGGTGAGGTAACTGCCCACCGTTGTCGCCAAACCGGAGGTGGGGTCCGTAAATAGCTGCGAGACCTGGCTCAAATTATTGGACAAGGAATCGTTCAAAACATCCGAATTGACGGACAGGGTGTTATCGTTGCCGTTGGATGCGATGCCGATGTCGTTTAGGTTTTCGATGATCCCTGAGAGCGGCGAGGCATCGACCAATTGGCGCAGATTTGTCGCGATTCCCTCGGCGTCCATGTCGCCCATCAAAACACCTGGCGTGCCCGTCGAGGTGGTCGTCGAGTCCGTTGAACCGGTGCTGCTGCTGGTGGATGTGGAAACCGTCGTTTGCGACGAAATATAATTCTGAACAGTGTTGTAATCGTTGACAAACTGGGTGATGGCCGTGGCCATTGTGCTGGTGTCGGGACTGACGGTAATGTCAGCCTGACCCGTGGATTGCGCGGTGATGGACAAACCCGTCAAGCCATCGGACGTTGCATCGATGGTATTGCTTTCGCTGGTCATCGTATTGCTCCCGTCCAGGCTGTATTGCAAATTGGTCCCAGCCGTCAGCGTCCCGCTGGAAATGCCGGTCGCGGCCAGGAAATTGCCGGTCACATCCTGCATTGTGACTCCCAAATTCCCCGTGCTGCTATTGGTCAGGACGAAACGATGGTTGGCCCCGTCATAACTGGCCGTCACACCCGCGGCGGAATTATTGATGCTCTGTAAAACGCTGTCGATGCTGTCTGTCGAAGAGTCGTAATTGATGGTAACGCCATTGATCTCGAATGCCCCCTGCCCGCCTCCGCCGTCGGTGATAGGCGTTGAGAGATTGGATTGACTGGCTGGCGCGGTGAGACTGATCGCCGAAAGCGGCCCAAGGCTGGTCACAGTGTCGCCGCCGTTCGTGTAGAGCTGGGTCGCCTGGAGAAAATTGCTGGTATCCGCGGAACTTCCCAGGCTGATCGGCGTGCTGCTGGAAAGGGTAAGCTCGTCAGTGGCGGGGTTGTAACTCGCCGTGACTGCCCCGCCGGTCGCCGTGTTGATCTGAGTGCAAACGGCTGCCAAGGTGTCGCTCGTGGCGACCGTGATGATCTTGCCGTCCACTGTGAAACTTCCGTTTGTAATAGGCTCGGAAAAATCCGCGGTGCTCAGGGTCACATTGGAGACGTCGCTGGTGGTACTCAGCGGCTGGGCGGTAACGGTCGTGCCTTCCTGCACCGCCGCCGTGGCCAATTGTGAAACCGAGAAACTGTAAGTGCCCGTGGGCGCCCCGGATGCCGCGGTGGCCGTGGCGACGGAAGAATCCGAACTGCCCGTGGTGGCGCTTTGAAAAAAACCCGGCGTCGTAAGCGTGGTAATGTCGTTTTGGAGATTCGTCAAATCCGTCCCAATGGTCTGGTAGGAGGTGTTCTCGCTGTTTAGGGTGGTTTGCTGGCCTTGCATGGTCGTGATCGGAGCCGATTCCGCTTGCACCATGTCATTGATGATGTTCGTCCAATTGATTCCGGACGCCAGGCCCGACAACGCCAGGCTGCTGCTGCTGCTGGATGTTACTGCTGCCATACGCTTTCTCCTTTTAATTCTCTTCCCGTGTCTCGTTCGTTTTCTTTCACGCTACATTCCCCAATTTTAAAGCTGCGACTCGGGCGGCCCAAAGGCCGCCCGAGTAATAATCACCCTGAATCTGCGCCAAACTCTTACTGACCGAGCAGTTTGAGCACCGACTGGGGATTTTGATTCGCTTGCGCCAACATCGACGTGCCGGACTGCACGAGGATTTGGTATTCGGCGTACTTGGTGCTCTCCGTGGCCACATCGACATCTGTCAGGTCGCTGTTGGCCGCCGTCAGGTTGTCCTGAAGAACACCCAGTTCGTCGCCCGAATACGTCAACCGCTCTTCGTTCGCGCCGACATTGGCACGATCCGTGGCGAGTTGCGTGATGGCCGCTGTGACCGCCGTGAGGGCGGAAGCCGCGCCAGTCGTAATGCTTGCGGCGGCCGCATTTGTGTAAGCTGCAGCACTCAGGTCAACCGCTGTCATGGTGAACGTGCTCCCCGTGCCGTCGGTCGTGATGGAGAGACCGGCGCCCGAGAACAAGCTCACGCCGTTAAAGGTCGCCGTCGCGGTGTTTGTGATGTAATTGGCCAAAGCTGTAAACTCAGACTGATAGTCCGAGATTTCAGTGCTGCTCTTGGTGGGGTCTTGTGCTTCGACCGCCAGCGTGCTCATCTGATCCAGCGCTGAGCCGACCTGTTGCAGATAGCCGTCTTGCGTCTGGCTAAAAGACATCGCGTTGCTGACGTTGCTGTTGGCGGCCATTTCCTGGCCGATTTGCGCATTTAAAGCAATGGATTCAGCCAATCCTGCCGGATCATCAGCGGGAGTGACAATTTTGGAACCGGAAGACAATTGCGCGAGCGCATTGTTCAGTTCGTCTGTTGAATTATCGAGGTTATTGGCGGACGTAATCGCCGCCATGTTTGTATTAATGACCATAATTACTCTTTCCTTGAGTCGCCCTTGCCGGGCCTTACGACATCCTTGTCGTATTGACGAATTCTTATGGGCATCGCCATTTCCCAGCCGGCTGTTTGTGGCCGCCGACCGCCATTGTCTATCGACAAACTATCTATCGGCACATCCCGCGAGGACTTTAGCAGACTTGGCGGAGCAAGTCGGTCTTTGGCCTCGTACCTCTTCAAATGATGTCTTAACTTAATAGATGCAGTTGACTTTGATGAAGTGATGCCATAGCATCACGTTATGAGAACAACTCTGGATATCGAAGATGATGTCCTTCAAGCCGCCAAGGAATTGGCGGAACGGGAAGGGAGCACGGCGGGACGCGTTATTTCGGCATTGGCGCGCCGCGGGTTGGGGGCGCCACTGAAGAAAACCAAACCGGCTCAACCGACACGAAGCGGCGTACCGCTCCTGCCCTCACGCGGCGAGATCGTGACACTTGATCATGTGCGGGATTTGATGGAGCAAGAAGGCATCTGAGGTGCGCGCCTTGCTCGACATCAATGTCCTGATTGCCTTGCTCGACCCGGACCATGTCTTTCATGATCGCGCCCACACATGGTGGAAGGCACACGCGAAAAGCGGATGGGCCAGTTGTCCGCTGACCGAAAATGGCGTGGTGCGAATTATGTCCAACCCGGCATACAGCAGGGCGGCGAAATTCCGGCCAGGCGATTTGATTGAACTTCTGGACCTCTTCGCAAGCCAAAGCAACCACGAGTTTTGGCCTGATGATTTATCATTACGCGACAAAAGCGCTTTTGCGCGGGATCGCCTGCACAGATCACGCGCGATTACCGATATTTACCTGTTGGCGCTCGCCGTGAAACACCAAGGATCTTTGGCCACCTTTGACCAGGCCATTCCTATCTCGGTTGTCCCGGGGACGGCGACGGCGAGCCTGTCTGCGATTTGAATGACTTTCATCGCCGTGTCAACGGCAGAAAGCCGGCATTCCAAAACCAGATATGAGACGAGGGTTCGATCCTCGCTCTCCACCAAAGCGCAAAGCGCGACGGCGGATTCACCCAATCCATTTATAATTAACGCCTTACGAAGGAGTGCAAGTAAAACAGGTGGGGCTTGCCTCCCCATCTGCCAGCAGATTCGCCAACAAACTGGAGCGGACAGGCGCCCCTGCGTCTGCGTCTGGAAGGCCTGCTTATGAGGATGGGAGTGTTGGCTGCCTTATGAATTTCTAGTTTGAGAATCCATTTTGAATTAACAGCGGTTTGCAGTATCACAAAGACAATTGAATTTGCGGCCAATCATTGACGTGTTTGGCGCGGTTGCGCTTTCAAAGCCACGCGGCATCGAGAACATGAGAAAGCGCCGATCCATTTTAACTTCGATTTTTCCCGCAGCGGGCGTTTGTGCCGCACTGTTCCTGTTTGGAATTGCCGCCCATGCCGGGGACCGGCACATGGTGCTTGAAGGAATCGATGGCGACGTCACCACCAATGAATACAGATCATTCATCAACGAACTCAAATACCTGCCGCCGCCGCCGACCAATGATATTGACAACCTCATGGTGGATGAACGCGATGGCGCACGGATCCACGGGATGCAGACATTTTATGTGTTCACGCATGACCGGCGCGATTTGGATATGGCGATCGTCTGGTCGGACGCATTTCTTCATGCGCGCAATGACCCGACCAACGGCCGCATCGTCTGGACGGGCAAACGTGATCTCTGCTGGCCGAACAAGGCAACCAACGACGAGGCACATGCTTTGTATAGTGGCGCGGAAAACGGAGACGTCATCGAGCACATTGTTAACACAGCCAGATTGATTCTGGAAAACCCGGCAGTCTGGAATGAAACCGCCCCGACGGACAAATACGGTTTTGGCGCCACTTATCTCGACCGCGCAAAGACCTACGTGAACGAATGCCAAAGGAGCGCCGAAACGACCATCGTCCCGTGGTATGTGCGAAGCACCAGGGACGGCTATCGTCTCATCCATCCTGATTCGCGGGTTTATTACAAATATTGCGAATCCAGCGGCCCGGTGCCGTGGAACCAGCAGCAAGCCATCACCGGCGGACTGCTGCGCCTGGCGCAATGCCATCGCCTCCTCAACGACGGCAACACGAATATCGCTTATTACGAGAAGATCACTGGCGACGCGGCCGATTGGTTCTTTGCCAGCGCTTTGCTGGTGAGCGCGCACAACCGGGTTTGCTACAACTGGCCTTATGCGGTGACATTGGACCCCACCGTCGAGCCGGAGTCCACCGTCGAATCAGATTATGACATGTTCATCTTCCGTGCCTTTGAGGCGAATCTCGGCCCAACCCGGCTCCAGATGCAACGCCTCATCAATACGGCGCGTTTCGTGATGTATCTCGGCACGAACCGCATTGCCGGTCACGTCAACGGCACCAGCGACCGGCCCGGTAATAGAGACAGTTATAGAGATTTTCTGGATTTCCAATGGATCGAAATGTCGGTGCTGGATCACGATCTTTATCACAAGGCGGCCAGTGTCCTTCTCACCAGCCGCGAGTATTATGACAAACTGGGCGTGGAGGCCGCCGTGCTTTCGGTAAAACATTATTGGGCGGCTCATTCCCCCATACCAGAGCCTGAAGAAGTGTTGGACCCGGCGAAACTTCCACCTGTTAGTAAACAAACCTCGCCCCTCATTGCTCTCATACGCAGGCACATGCCTCCCGTGAGTCGAACTCCAGCCGCAGCCATGCTGTTGCTCTGGATCGTGTCCGGACTGGGCAGGATTGCCACGAAGCGATTCGATTCAAATGCCGCGGGACATGACCCCTGGTCAGCAATCATTACGCGCATTTATTTAATTATTGTCGCTCTGGGTGTCTTTGCCGCGCTTCGACTGCATGCCGCCGCGGCATTGTGGCCCAGCGGCGTCATCCCGGTGGCGGTCTTCCTGCTGGGGCTGGGACTGGCGCTGCAATGGTATGCGATCATTCAAATCCGAAATTTGGGTAAGACCAATGCTGCGGCCACGCCCAAAAATCGGGTTATTCCTCCCTATTACTTCTTGTGGCGTCTGAGCTATGCAGGAAGCCTGCTGGCAGTGATCGGCTTGAGTCTAAGCTTTATGAACTGGGCATCGCTTCTAATCATGTGTGTCCCCGCTTGCGCACTGGTTCTGTGGCGCATTCGCACAGTTCCGGCCGGTGGGAAAGGCAGTTTTGTCGCGTAAAATTGGGTCATTCGAAAACCTTCAAACCACCCGGTAATGGTAGCAGAAAGGCTTGCGAGAAGTCCACAAGCCTACTCCGTAATTCCGCAATCGCGACCAACTCGTCGAACTTAACAACCCAGTTTTGAAGGAAAACAATGGAATAATCACGAGCGTTCGATTTCCGCTCTCCACAAAAGCGCAAAGCGCGACGGCGGATTCACCCGAACGACAACGGCTTAATATGGTCAAACATTAGCCTTTCAATGAAGCCCGGCATCAAATTTGCGCTCTGGTTATTCGGTGTGGCGTTCTGGCTGATCGTGGCGTTGGTCCTTTCGGGCATTTTCTACGTACTTTTGGCCTACTTGCGGGTTGGCTTGCATCTGGCCGAAACTTTGCCCGTATGGCCGCTGCCGTGTCTCCTCCTGCTCGTCGGCTACACGTGGGCAGTCTATTATCATCTGCCCTTTTTTCGCAAACGGTCTCGCCGGCAACGAATTCTCATCTCATCCGGTTTGGCCGCGCCTTTGATATTGATGACAATCTTGATGATATATTTCGGCGGACCGATCGCTTTGAATGCTTTGGAAGATTTGTCAATTAGAAAAACTGACCGGCGAGTCGAAACGGTGACCCTGCCGTCCGGCGAAATTCTGGAAAACCATACTTATTTAGAGGAGAGTTGGGGAGATGAACGATACAATGCCCTCTTCCTGAAAAATCCGGCCACGGGCGCTTCCGAGCGGATTAATGATCCGTCTCGCTGCTGGAATTATGAAGCCGGCCCAAGCGAGCCCTCCTTGTTGCAACGGTATCCCCATCCGCAAGAATTCGTGCGCGGGGACGAAAAGGTCCTGCTTATCGGCCCGTCTGTCTGCAAGCGGCGGGGTCGAAAAAATGGGCCTTACTGGGACATCTTCAACTTCGACCAGGCCCAGTGGGGAGCGGCGGATTACGTCCAATCATTTTGGAAGCCAGCCGATCCCGCACAAGCTTCCAGACTGGCGTCTCGGAGCTCGTTTGCAGGCGAAGGTCCGGAGGGCAATTTGCATTATCAGTTTGACAGCCTCGATCTGGAAAACAATGTTTTGACAGTCAAGCGGGCTCGCACGTATTTGAATGGCCCATGGGGACACCTGTCGAGTGATGAATTCCCCGATTATTTGGTTTACAGCGCCTGCGATTACCACGGCGCACCCGCCTATGACTTTCCATGGGACTTTGATCTGGCCCGCACCCGCGCCGAAAACGGACCGCGCTGGCTCAAACCGATGCCGTTCAGAATGGCCTTGGATTATTCGGTCATCACTTTTCAAGGAACGCCTGGCGTTCCTTTCGAAGAAAAACACGCCCTTGCCGTGGCCCGCCCCGGCGCGAAGGAAATTGCCAC
>DATAXU010000128.1:0-9249 GCA_036272955.1 Verrucomicrobiia bacterium | reverse complement strand
CCCAGGTGATACAGCCGCGTCCCAAAATCCGAGTCCTCCCCGCCCCACCCGATGTATTCCTCATCAAAACCGTTGACCGCCAGCAGGTCGTCGCGCCAGAAACCCATATTGCAGCCGATGATCCCCCGCTGGCCGGTGTTTCGGTGAACCATGGCGAACGGCCAGCGAATCGCCTTGGCCCAGCCGGTGATTTGCCTCGCAAAAATCGCGCGTCCAATGTCCGTCGTGCCCACATCGAACTCCCCGGCCGATCTTTCATCGACAAAGCAGCGCCGGCCCTGCACCCAAAAACTTTTCTCCGCCAAATCCGCATGGTCCCCTATGAACCGCGGGTGCGGCACGCAATCCCCGTCCAGCAGCACGAGATAATCTCCCGTGGACGCGGCGAAACTTTTGTTGAGGATGATCGTTTTGCGAAAGCCGATGTCTTCGTGCCAGACATGGCGCAGCGGTAATTTTTTTTGCCATTGCTCAACGACGGTGCGCGTGTCCGGCCCGGAGCCATCGTCCGCAAGCAGGATTTCGCCGGGCATTTCCAATTGGCGCGCGACGCCCCTCAACACTTTTTCCAACGCGTCCGGCCGCTGGTAAGTGGAAATAATCAGCGAGATTTGGCCGGCGCGCATAACGGCTTTGCGGGTTGTCCGTGCTCGAAAAGGCGGCTATGTTTCACAAGCGTCGCGTAGGCGGTCGAGGCCGCGATGAAAAATCCAGGATAGCCGTCCAGAAAACCCCTCCGTAGAAAATACGCGCGGAAAAATCGCCAACCCGCCCGAAACACCGACGCCGACGCCGACCAGCGGATGCCTTCCGCCAGTTGCCGTCGCAAGTGCAGGTCGGCGAAGTAATTAATCTTGGAAACGTAGCTGCTGATGTTCGGATTGGAGTAATGCAGCAGGTCGCCCGGCAAAGTGGTCGCCTCCCCTTCCACCGCAACGGCGCAATGCTCCTCCGTCCCGCTCCATTTCCCCTTCTCGCGCCGAAAAAGCCGCAGCACCCGGTCCGGGTACCAATCTCCATGCGTAATCCATCGCCCCATGAACCAGACTTTCCGCGCAAAATCCGCCCCCGCGAAACGCTCCCGTCCGTCGGAAAAAAAATCGAGAATCGCACCCCGCAACTGCGGCGAAACCTCCTCATCGGCGTCCAAAGCCAGCACCCACGGTTGCGTGGCCAGGGTCAGCGCCAGGTTCTTTTGCTCCCGGAACCCCTGCCACGGATGCCGGTGAATCCGCGCCCCGAATGAAGTTGCGATCCCCTCCGTCCCGTCGCAAACGTCGTGATTCAGGACGACGATAAGTTCGCTCGTCCACTCCGCCGCGCTGCGCAGGCAAGTGCCAATCCGGTGTTCTTCCGCGCCGGAAATGATGCAGACGGAAATGGGCAATTTATTCACGGTTCCGCCCGCAACCTATCAAATGTCCCGCGAATGGCCAGTGGCGATTGCTTGAACCAACTATTGCAGCATCAAGCGATAGAACTGCGCCGTGAGCGACGGTTGGATCGACAGTTGATACTGCCCGTTGACGGAGGTCGCCCCGCCCACGTTCGACCACGGTCCCGCCAGCGAATCGCTCTGCTGGAGCGTCAATCTGGTTGAGACGGACGCCGGCCAGCTAATTTCTAACATTCCGCCGGCCGCATGCGCCACGGACATCACAGGCGTTCCGCTATAGGAGAACGAAACATTGCTGATCTCCTGCACCGCATCGCTTCCGCCAGTCGCGCCGGTAAATCCGAGGTAGGCGAAATCTCCGCCTAACACGGTCGCAAGATTTCCCACGTCATAATTGGTGGTGTAGCTGGCGCTGGTGTTGCTATCCGTCAATTTCACCCCCAATTGTCCGGTCGCATAACTATAATAGAGGATCACAGCAATAGGATCGCCGCTGTTGATATTGACTGCGCCCGTCCCCCCGTTCGGAGCGCCGCCCGTTCCCGCGGTCAAACCATTGGTCGCCCAATTAATTCCGGTTCCGCCCGCGTCGCCGGTGTAAATGTCCAATTCAAACGACACGCTCGGCGTCACCCCCCCAACGCCCAACTGGGCCCCCTCGCCGCCAACAACGTTGGGACCGGAGGTGGAGTTTTGCAGTGTAAAGGTCGCGCCATCCGCGCGTGTTGCCGTCCCGGCGCTGGGAGTGTAAGTAAAGGAAGCCACAAAACCGTCGATGTATTGCGGCTTATAAAAGAATGCGCTGCGCGCTTCCTGCGTGTTGCCATCCGTCAATTCCACCGTCGCAGGACTTCCGCTGAACGTCGCGCCGCCGTTAAACTCCCAGCTCGTTCCATCCCCCAATCCGACCACAGGAGGCGTCGCTGCCACTGACACCGTTGCCGTCGAGCTGGTCGCAGTCGCTGTTCCGGATTCGTTGGTGACCCAAAGCGTGTAGGTATTGGTGCCCGTCGAAGTCGTGAAGCTGTAAGTCGCGTTGGTCGCGCCGGAAATCGGTGTGTAGGTATCGATATACCACTGGTATGAGAACGGCGGTGTGCCGCCCACGCCCACCGTGAAGCGGATCGGATAGCCCGGCGGCGGTTCCACCAGCAACGGCGACAAATCCGAAATGATCGATACCGGCCCCGAATAAACAACGAGGTTCGCTTGCCCATCCGATTTTCCGTACACATTGCTCACCACCACCTGGTAGCTGTAACCGCCCGGTTGAACATTGGGAATCGCAAGGACCGCGTTGGTCGAGAGGAGGTTGTTGTTCGCGTCCGTCCAGAAATAGGATAGCGGCCCGGTTCCAAGGGCCGTCACCGTAAATCTTGCCGTTTCGCCCACGTTTGTATTCTCCTCGGACGGTGTCACCGTCACATTCCTCGGCGCGATGCCCGCCGCCAGAAAATGCGTCTGCACCTGGTTCAGGCTCAGCGGGTAATTGAACAGCGACACGTCATCTATTCCCCCCATGAATTGATCGTCGAATTGCGAGTCGGCGCTTTCCTGTCTGGCCCCCACCGTCAAGGATTGGTCCGAAGCCAGCAACCCGCCGCCGACGGGCAAGGAATTGGACGCCACCAGCACCCCGTCTTCATAAAGCCCAATGAATCCCCCGGCCTCGTCGCACACCCCCACAACGTGATGCCAGTTTCCGTCTTCGGGATTGATGTCGCTCATCGCGTTGAAAACCGCTCCCGCCGCATCATGCACAAAAAAGCGCAGGTCATTCGCCGGCGCACCCGCCAGGTCCATTGCGAATTGCTCCGACCCGCCCGTCCCTATCGAGACAATCCCCGCTCCCGCGGGCGACAGCGAAGCGTTGATCCACGCCTCTACCGAAAAGCCCGCGCTGCTTCCCGCCGCTGTCCCAAAATTCACCAGGGGCGGCACGGAACCCATGTAGCTGTCGTTGGTTTGAACAGTTCCAAAATCAGCCGCCGTCTCGGTCGGGTCCGAATTCGGGCTGAAACCAGCGGGATATCCTGCCGATCCCAGTTGCGCGTTGGTATAGACGCCGTTATTGCCGCCGACGCGATCATAGCCCACCGTGCCGCTGGCCTCGTCGAGGCGCCAGTAGTCGATCGGATGGTCAGCCAGGATGGCGAGCGGATATGGCGCCGTCGGCTTGGCAGCCACCGCCAGCACGATTGGGCTGGTCGAGTTGGTTCCATGGATCGAGGAAACCGTCCCCACATAAGTCGCCCCGGTTCCCGCGTCCGTCACCGTGTAACTCGAACTCGTCGCGCCCGCGATGACCGTTCCATTGCTCGTCCACTGATAATTCAACACACCCGGCCCAACCGCGCCGAGGAAAAGTGTCGGGCTGGACCCGGCAAACACCTCCACATCTGTTGGCGTTTGCTCTTCAACTTGCGGCACCTCCGTCACGTTCAGCACCGCGCTCGCCGCATTCGTGGAGGGAATCGGATTGCTCACCACAAATGTGTAAGTTCCATCATCGCCCGTCGTGGCGTTGGAGATGGTCAAAGTTGTCGTGTGCGAACCAACGATCACCGCGCCCGAACCGGAAAGGCTGGGGCCATCGCTCAAATTCGTCCCGTTCAACTGCCATTGATAAGACAGCGGCAGCGTCCCAGAGACAGTCGCGGAAAAAACCGCCGTCAACCCGTACGGGAATTCGGTCTGGCTCACCGGCCCGGTGACGACTGTCGCCGGAAGCGAAACCGGCCCGAACCGCACGCCGCGCAGCAATTGATTCGGCCCCGCCGTGTCCAGGACGTTCGCGGTCGCATTCGCATTCGTATCGACTATTGCAATGAGCCGGTTCCCCGAAGGTTCGGCGGTCGTCGCATAAAGAACCGCCCCGCTAACTCCCGCTCCCCACGTCGTAATGTTCGCCGGAAAATAAACGGCCAACCCCTTCGCTCCAACGATTGAACCCGCGCCCGTCCCAAACGTGTAAGTCGGCGTCTCGTTGCCGTTGTCATATCTTTGAATGCCGCCGCCGTTGGCAATCGTATTATCGTCCGCGACATATACCGTGTTCCCATCCGGGCTAACGGCGAAGTCATTCGGGCTTGGCGCGGCCTGGTCGGTGTTGGAGAACAGGAGGCCGGGATTCCCTGTGCTCGGAATCCCCGTCCAATCCACCAACCCGCCCACCGTGGCGCCCGAAGAAAGATAAAGGGTCCCATTCCAAATGCTCACGACTCGCGGATCAGGCCCGCCGCCCAGTGAAGCGAAAGTAGTGCCCGAATACGGCGTCAAATTCCTCACCGCCGTCGCCCCAATACCAGTCCCGCTCGGTGGAACACCCGCCACCCAGAAGTTCGTCAGCCCATCGGTCGATACTACCGACCTCGGAAACGTATTAAGCCCGCCTACGTCCAATGGGTGATTCGTAAAACAAACCGATTCAACACCAATTCCGTTGATCGCTATAATCGATCTCGGCAACGCCGCCGACTGCACATTGCCAAAACTCACCCCGGAATTGGGCAGGTTGGCATTGTAACCAACGATATTGAAATACTGTTCATTTCCTGAAAGGTTCAAAACACTTTCATATAGCCCGTTGCCAACACCTTCCACGATGAACGAATTCGTTCCCGCCGCCGAGGAATCGCTGTCCAGTATCATCGTTGTGTTGACATAGGTCCCGTTCGTCATCACCTGGTCCAGGTACAGCGTGTTGCCGATGGCCCCGTTCAATGTCTGCACCCCGTCCCCGACCCGCGCCACCACCAGGTTGCTCTGGTAAAGATTGAGAAACGGCCCCGCCAACACCTTCAATGTCGCGCTTGCCGTCTGGCTGGCACTGTACGGGCTGCTGACCGTCACTTGATACGTCCCCGCGCTGCCCGCCTGGATGTTAGTCAAATAAAAGCTATTCCCGGTCATTGCGGCTATCGCAACGCCATTGCTTTCCCACGAATACGACAACCCCGTCCCGCTTGCTCCAACCACAAACGCCGTATGTTCCCCCGCCCGCTCCGTCCGGTTCTGCGGCGGGTTGATAATCACCACAGGATGCTGCGCCGTCACCACCGCGTTGCTGCTGGTCGCAACTTGCCCGCTCGGGCTGCCCGTGACCGTTACCCAGTACGTGTTGTCATCCGCATCGGACAATGACGAAAAATGCAGCGTCGAAGTGCCGGCGCCCGTGATGTCCCCTGTGTTCTGCACCATTCCCGCGCTCGTAAACCACTGGTAACCCAGCGTGCCCGAACCCGCCGCCGTCACCGACAAACTCGTCGGTCCACCCGCCAAAACCGACGTCTGCGAAACCGGTTGCACGGTCACGTAAGGATCGTCCACCGTCAGAATCGCCGGGCTGCTCACAGTGCTGGAGCCGACGCTGTTCGTGACAATCACCGAGTAACTCCCCGCGTCAAGATAAGTGACATTGGCCAGCGATAACGTCGAGGTCTGCGCGTTCGCCACCGTCGCCCCCGAACCAGAAATGCTCGGCCCGTTCGCCAGTGGAGCGCCGTCAAAAAGCCATTGGTAACGGAATGGCGCCGTGCCAAGCGCCGTCACAGAAAAACTCACGCTGCCGCCATAATTGGTCGTCATGCTCAACGGCGGCACGCTGATCGCCGGGTCCACCACCGTGAGCGTCGCGCCGCTGCTGATTTGCCCGCCCCCCTGGCTGTTGGTCACCGCACACGTATAAACGCCGTCGTCGCCCACGCTGACATTCAAAAGCGTCAAACTCGCCGTCCCCGATCCAGACGTCGTCGCATTGTCCGAAAGCGCCGCTCCATTCCGCCTCCATCGATACGTCAGCGGTGTGTAGCCGTTCGGGGAATTCGCAGCGATCGAAAAAGTCACGTTCGTCCCCCCCGGAACTGTTGCATTCGTGTAGGGTGCCAGAGTCGCCGCCGAAATCGTCGGTTGCACCGTGATCGCCGGGTCCACCGTCAGCGTCGCCGCCGCGCTGGCAATGCCAAATCCCGCCGGATCAACCGACGTGCTGGCCACCAGCGTATAACTGCCCACATCGGCCTGTGCGACATTGGCAATCGTTAGGTTCGACGTCGTTGAACCAACGATATGCACCCCGTCATCGGTCAAATTCGTCCCGTCCAACCGCCACTGATAATTCACATTCGTTCCCCCCGCCACCGCCGCCCCGTTGAAAGACACCGTCGAGCCGGCGTTGGTGTTCACGACGCTTACCGGTTGATTTGTAAATTCCGGCCCGCCCGTCACATAACTCCAGGTCGTGCCGATCCGCAGCCCGCCGTAATACATCCCGTCAGGCGGCCCGCTGGTCGTATTGCGGCCCAGGAAATAAAAACCCGCCGCATTGGTCAAATAGACCTTCAACGGATGATTGTTCGTCGTCTCCAGCGGCGCCGTCACCGCCCCGAACGTATTCGTCGCAGGGTTTATCCACATCCGAATATGGTCGTTGGTCACCGTGCCGGAAGTATTGGTGCCCGACATCTCATAGCCCACCACCACAAAATAGGCCTGGTTCGTGTTGCACAACACCGCCGTGCTCGCGCCCGTGCCGGTGTCAGAGCCATCTCCGATTTCGAGATAATACCCGCCGCCCGTCGCTGATTTCTGCTGCAAATAAATCCGCACCGTCGCCGCTTCGCTGGCCGTGCCGTTAATATTCTGGTCCCCCGCCTGTGCCGTTGATACAAACCCCAGAAAATACGTCCCGCCTGTCCCTCCGTTCCCCCAATTTGTCACATCCATCAAAAACGAAGCATAGAGCGTATTTGTAACAGCCGCTCCTAAGGGGGATGCCTCCCCGGATGGCTGATAAATCACCCTGTTAAAAGACAGGCACGCCCCATAACCCTGTGTTCCGCTCGTGATACTCTCCTGAAAAGCGCTCTGGTCCGGCACCGCGGGAAATCCCGCCGGCAAAAGCGCCGCCCCCGCATTATTGGTCAAAGTCCCTTGCGCATTTGTCGAGGAATCGTTGAAATCAAAAGCCGAAACATAGACCGAATCTGTCAAAGGGGCCCCTGCCGCCGCCCACGCTCCCCATCCTTCCCCCAGCAAGTTCGTTTGATACGCCAGCAGACCAGAAGTCTGCCCAATGGCCGGCACATACGATGTCCCCGTGCCAAACGGCGAGGCCGTCGCGTCGGTGAACGGATCATAACTCGGCAAAGCCCGCGCCGACTCCCCCAAAAAAAGCCCCGCTCCGACCGCAAGCATCGAAAACAGAAAAAGAGACTTCCCGACAAAAAGACAACGATTTTGGCACATAAGTATGATTGTTTAAACAAAACTACCAAACCTCCGAGCCGCATTTCAAGCTTTATTTTGAATCCGCAGAAAATCGTGGCTGGATAAAGGACTTGCAAATTTGTGGAGCAGGCCGGAAAATCAATACATGGCCGCACGAACAATTAGAGCATATTGGGACCCCGCATGTATATGAGCGGTAATAGTCCACGTCTCCGGCCCGTAAATGGGGGCGTTACCTCGGCCTTCACATTGATCGAACTCTTGGTGGTCATTGCCATTATTGCCATTCTCGCCGCCATGCTTCTACCCGCCTTGAGCAAAGCCAAAGTGCAATCGCAGGGCATCAAGTGCATGAGCAACTTGAAGCAATTGACCATCGGATGGGCGGCCTACTGCGGGGATTTTAAGGATACCGTTCCCCCCAATGGTGGGTTGGGCCAGGGAGAAGACAGCCTGACCGGGGATATGTGGGTGGACGGCAGCATGAAGGATGTTTCCACGGACTATTCGTCAACCAATTTGGCCTTTATTCAAAGTGGCGTTATGTACCCCTACGTCAATAGCGGCATGGTTTATAGCTGCCCGGCTGACATTTCCACGGCTAAAATGGGCCTAACCTATTTTCCCTGGGGAGGCCCCGGTGTTTCGAGGGTGCGCAGCGTGTCCATGAATACCTGGATTTGCAGCGGGACAGATGTGGCTGAAAGCGCTGACCCTACTGTGGACGTCATTCAGTTCCAAAAAGTCTCAGACATTACGCGCCCTGCTGGCACCTGGCTTTTTTGGGACGAAAGCCCAGTCACCATCGACGATGGTTGCGCGGCAAATACTCCCGGCTCCACCACTTACGAAAATCCGCCCGCCACATATCACAACAACGCCAATGGCATGTCGTTCGCGGATGGTCATGCTATGCTCAAAATGTGGCATGATCCAGCCATCCTCGGCCACAATGTCACCGGCACTTCGACCACACCGCTGGACGGAGGTAAAGACCTGAAGTGGTTATTTTCGGTCACAACGTACGGTGCCAATGGCACATCATTGCAGTAACGCCGACATTTTCCTATTCCCCGGCGTGGAACCTGCGGGCTTGTTCCAAATTGCCAGTGCATATTAATGGAAGCTCATTCATCGTGAGCCAAAAGCCTTTTATCATTCTGGCAAGCTCCGTTCTTTGGGAAATCCCTGGAGGTTTGACGACAAAAGCATTTACACCAAGCCTGTAAGCTTGCTCAACATCGTCCGGATGCGCCGAGGACGATAACATCATCGCCAACAGTACGCAATGGATTATGTATCCCGGCGTCCTCAAAAGCCCGTTGCAGAAGGAACACGTCATTTGGATCATCCTCCGCCAACAAAATGCAACGGTCAGTTTTCATGTGTCCGCTTTCGGCAGTTGCAGCCAAAACCGGCTTCCCTTTCCGGGCTTCGATTCAACGCCCGCTTCCCCGCCCATGCGCTCGACCGCTTTGCGGACAATCGCCAATCCGATCCCCGTCCCCGGATATGCTTCGCTATGAATCCTTTGAAACATCTGAAATAGCCGAGGTTTCCCATCGGCGTCAATGCCGATCCCGTTGTCCTCAATCCAAAGACGGACCCCGCCGTCCCTGCGTTCA
>DATAXU010000127.1:0-10220 GCA_036272955.1 Verrucomicrobiia bacterium | reverse complement strand
TTCCAGAGGTCGGGTAATTTCACCAGTTGGGCATGGCCATCAGCGCAACTCAAGTTAATCGCCCCAGGCAACGGCTGGCCTGACGTGTAGGGAACCGAACTGCCCGCAGTCCGCCCGCCGTGCCGGAGCAGGGTGCAACAGCCCATGCTCAGGCGAGGGTATGAATCCGGATTCTTCTGACCTGTGTAAAGGTCGCTCGCTGCCCGATCTCCTTCCAAGGGAATTGTGGCTGCATAATTCTGGTCGAAAAAGAGAGGGGTTTGAGCCGGTTTGGGAACGGATAAAAGCTTCGGGAAAAACCACTGCGAGTAGTTTCCAGCGCCCTGCTGTGTAGTAGGCGGAGTAATAAAATCATTCAACCAGCCATTAAGACCATAGCTGCCAGCAATCGCAGGAAAGCCACCAGATCCTCCAACCACCCATGCGAGGTCGGCGGCACCTCCGGCTTGCCCGAGCGGCGGAGGCGGCAGGTGCGTTGAGGGACAAAGCCTAACCAAGTCAGAACCTCCACAATTCGTCAATGCCTCCATCCAAAATGGCGCAATTGTTGGATCGTAGCCCTGTATGCCAGGTTCCTCGTACGGAAAGCCCGACTGGTCATCATTCAAGTACATTAGCCCCGCCAGCGTGATTTGTTTGACGTTGTTTAAACAGTTGATCTGTTGTGCCTGCGTTTTGGCTCGCGCCAAAGCGGGCAGTAGCAGTGCCGCCAAAACCCCTATCACTGCGATGACTACAAGCAGTTCGATGAGTGTGAAGCCACGATTCGAGCAGGCTGTCATTTCAACGCTCATTATGGGCCTTTGACGAGCGCGGGGTTCCAATTGAGGTGCCAGTCGTAGTTCCAAAGGTTTCGGAGTTTGCAGAGTTCGGCGTGACCGTCGGCCAGGCCCATATTGATTGCGCCAGGCAATGGCTGGCCGGAGGTGTAGGGGACGGACCTTCCCGCCGTTGGCCGGCCGTGCCGGAGGATTGTGCAACAGCCCATGCCAACGCGAGGATACGAATCCGGATTCTGTTGGCCCGTATAAAGATCGCTCGCCGCGAGATCCCCTTCTAATGGAATAGTTGCGGAATAATTCTGGTCAAATACCAGCGGGGTTTGGGCAGGCATGAGAGCACACGACAGCTTTGGAAAAAACCATTGTGAATACTTGCCCGCCCCGAAAGCAAAAGGTACCCCGTTAATGAAATCCTGAAACCATCCATTTAGACCATAGCTGCCAGCAATCGCAGGAAAGCCACCAGATCCTCCAACCACCCATGCGAGGTCGGCGGCACCTCCGGCTTGCCCGAGCGGCGGAGGCGGCAGGCGGGTTGAGGGACACAGCCTAACGAGGTCAGAACCTCCGTCGTTCGTCAAAGCCTCCATCCAAAATGGTGCAACTGTCGAATCATAACCCGCTTGGGTTGGGTCGTTGTATGGAAGGCCTGTCTGGTTCTCATTCAAGTACATCAGCCCCGCAAGAGTCAATTGCTTGACGTTGTTTAAACAGTTAATCTGTTGAGCCTGGGTTTTGGCACGCGCCAATGCGGGAAGCAGAAGCGCCGCCAGTATCGCTATTACCGCGATGACCACCATGAGTTCGATCAGCGTAAACGCTTTCTGTCGCGAAACTTGCATGGTGCTCACACTATCACTTACTTTCTCTCGCTTGACAAGTGTGGCGGCAACCCCAGTTTCATGGCCCTGCGCAAACAGAGCGTTGCCACGAATTTGTCCAAATGTACATATTCGTCGTTATGAGCACGAAACCTTGGCCGACATTGAGGATTGGAACACCGCTTGACCAAGTGCCGGCGCTGTACGTATGCGAAACGTACGACTGGCTATTGGTGCTCCACAATTGAACCGTGTCGCCATTCAGGGGACGATAGCCTGTAACATTAGTCATCGCCCCAGCCAAGGGCGAGGTCGCGCTCAGATAGTTCGTTTGGGTTGAAATCTGGAAAATTTGTTCGTTACGAACCAATCCTTTGAAAGAAGCGGTGAACGAATGACCTGTCCCGTTGCTGACCCACACGCCTGAGCCAGGAGGCAAAGTCATAATTCCGTTTGTTGGGCTGCCTGGGTCCGTGCCCCACCGAGGCCCGAAGACAGCGGTGCGCGCCGGGAATCACTCTAACCCCGGCGGCGTAGATAAATGCACTTCAAATATTCGGCCTCGGGAAATGTGGCAGGGTGATCCGCCGCGTGGCCGGTGGTTTTCAACTCCTCGGCTCCTGTAGTGGATTGGCGCGCGGCGGCGAAAAACTCGGCGCTCGAGACGTGGGCTGAACAGGATGCCGCAATGAGAGTTCCGCTTTTGTTCAAACGGGCGAAAGCCCCGGCGATGAGCTTGGCGTAAGCGCCGATGGCGTCCGCGCGTTCGACTTCGCGCCTGGCGAGCGAAGGCGGGTCCAGTACAACCATGTCGAACTTTTGCTTGACACCGTCGCGCAACCATTCGAACGCATCGGCCTGGATGGTTTCATGGCGGCAACGGGCGACTTGGGGCCGGTCCTGATTCAGGGCGAAATTCCGCTGGGCACCCGCCAATGCATGTTCGCTGATATCAAGACTGAGGACGGAGGCGGCCCCTCCGTCGGCCGCGTACAGCGAAAAGCCGCCGGTGTAGCTGAACAGATTCAAGACGCTGCGACCGGACGACAGCTTGGCTACCTCGCGCCTGTTTTCACGCTGGTCCAGAAAGAACCCTGTTTTCTGCCCTCGCACCACATCGGCCTCAAACCGCAAACCATTCTCCAAAAACACGACCGGCCCGTCGATCGGCGCGCCGCGCACAACCTGGCCATCCGCCAAACCAAATCGCCCGGCGGCGTCTTTTTGGATGTTGCGGCTCAGGCGCAGAACAAGCCGGTTTTTATTCGCCAGCAGGTCGGCGATCTCCCCAAGGCGCGGCAGCCATGCCGAGGTGTAAATTTTCAAAACCAACGTGTCCTCGTAGCGATCCAGGACCAGGCCGGGCCAGCCATCGCTCTCGCCATTGATCAGGCGATACCCGGTGGTTTGATTGCCAAATAATTTTGCTCGCCGATCCATGGCGTCCGCCGCGCGTTTGCGCCACCACTGGCCATCAAGGGCGGACGGTTTGCCCGCGTGGAGAATGCGGACGCGAATGCTCGACTCCGCATCAAACAGGCCAATGGCGAGGAACCGATCCTTGCGGTCAAAGATCACTGCCAACTCGCCGGTTTCGCCCGTGCGGTTTTGCTCGCGAATGCTATTGGCGAACAACCAGGGATGGCCACCGCGAACGATGGTTTCAGCGGCGGCGGTAATGCGAAGACGAAGGGATTGCCGGGCCGGGCGAGCGGGATCGGTGGATTTCACGGAGCGGATTCCGCGGACGTTGGAGCCAGGTCGTAAACGACGCGCTTGCCGGGGATGTCGCATTCGATCATTTCAAAAAATCCGTTGCGAAACGACGTCCATGTTCCGGTCCGCACCCATCCTTCGGACGGTTCCACTATTGAAACATTCTCGCGCGACCGGTTCAGTTGCACCGACGCCTTCGCCCCCTTCACCTCGATGCGCGTGGCGTTGGCACCGTCGAACGCGAGCGCCGGGAACCGCACCCGCACCTGGTCCGTTTCGCCCTGGACTTCCGCGGCGACTTCGACGCGCTCCGGCGTCAAGTCATAATTTTCGACCACCGCCGAAACATGGGGCGAACCCAAAACGTAGCGGACCTTGAACTGTACGTGGCCGGGCTTGTTCGCCTCGGTGGAAAATTCAACTCGCTTGATGTCCTTCTTCGTCAGCGCCGCCAGCGATTGCCAGTGATCCCCCTCGCGCCACGCGATGCCCGCCGCCGCCGAGCCGTCCTTGCGGTCGCTGACGTCGGTCGGCCCAACCAGCGGATCGACACCGGTTTTGTGGACGCGAATCAATCCCGTGCTGTTGTATTCCGGCGCGGCACTCGTATCCAATTCCACGTATAGTCCGCCCGCATTGGCGATGACCTTGTGAAAGTCCGGCAGCTCCAGCGCAAACCCGCCGGATTCCGCGGGACACACACCTTCCGGTATTGCTTCGTCCGCGTAGAGCCACGCGGTGCATAACATCGACGCCGCGAGCAGATTGTATTGTGAATGCGAAGAGTACCCCATGAAGCCGTGACGCTCGGCGGGATCAAAGCGATTTTTGACAATCCACAATTCGCCCGACGGCCGCACCCAGCGGCGCACGGATTCCAACGCAAGGCGCGCGGCGCGTTTGAACATCGCGGCGCCGGCGGCATCGCCTTCGCCCTGCTTGAGGCGCGCCCAGACTTCATACGTCATACACTGCATGGCCTCGTTCCATTGGTGCTCGGAGCTGCGTCCGCCGGTCGGCCATTCGCCGATCGGACTTTGGATCAGCAAACTTGTCCAGGCGGCGCGGTCCATGAGGTTGCTCAACGTGGTTGCGTATGCGCCTTTGTAACCGCGATCGATCATCGCCGCCAGGAAGCAGCGGGGAAAACCGTCGTAGGCCATCGGCACGTTCGGGTCCATGTACTGGCCGTTGGCGGTAAAATATTTCATCTGATAGGAGAGCGCCTTGTCAACATAGGCCGGGTCGCCGAGGCCGTCTTGCGCCCGCAAATACTCGCCGCTCAACGCGACAATGGCCCAGTTATGCGGGGGGCGTTTGCCTGGGATATCGTGGTAAATTTTCTCCGGGACAATCGAGCGCAACTCGGCCTCCCATTTGGCGCGGCGTTCGGGGGCGACGTGGTCGCGCAGGGCTTCGTAAGCGAGCATGCAGGGGAAAGTGAAAAAATCGCTGTGACCGTCCGCGGCATGGCCGGTGGACAATTCCTCCAATGAGACATCGAGGGCCTGGGCGGCGCTGTCAAAGAGATTTGTCTGGTGTCCGCTTGCAACCAGAGCCGCGGCGGACCAGGCGTAGCAGGGCGTGCTGTATTGCACCTCTTTATGCAAAAAGGGATCGATGATGCGCCCGGTCGGGGCCTGAAATTTACGGAAATATTCGACAATGCCCTCGGTCGTTTTGAGGTAATCGTCGCGGGTCAATCCGGAGGGGGTGACCTTCGCGGATGAGGCGGCCTGGCGGGCCTGTTCCACTACGGACGCGAGGGGAAACGGCGGCTCCTGCGCCAGGACGCTGGCGGCGGCCAGACCGACGAAAATTTGAATGCAGGCTCTGAAATTCAACATCGGAAGTTTGACGAAGGGAGGGGCGTTTTGCATTGAAATATTTTTCTTGCAGTTCCTTATATTTTGTAAAATATAACGCGCTTATGAATTTGACACGCTTCTCTTCGTCTCTTGCGGCGTCCACTTTGCTGGTTGCGGTGGCGGCACAGGGCCAGGACACGAACCTGACATCCAGCGGCTATTTCAGCGATTGGTTTGCCCGCGTCAGCAGAATCCAGTCGGAACAGCCGCATTGGATCACGCCGATCACGACGGTGACGCCCCGATTGGAGGAGGAGTTGCGGTTTGACCAATCGTGGGAAACCTCCGACAACGGGAGCCGGACAACCACGTCCGGCGGCAAGGGACTGGAACTCATACCGTGGGACAATGTGGAAATCATTTTGGGCATTCCCGCGTGGGTCAGCCACAGCAGGCCGGCGGGAGAGGACGGTTTTGGCGACGAAAGTTTTCTCGTCAAGTACCGGATCGCGGCGGCCAACGAAGAAAACGGCAATTATATCCTCACGGCGTTTCTTCAATTGCAAGTGCCGACGGGAAGCGAACACAACTCGAGCGACCATTACACGGTGACCCCCACGATCGCGGGCGGCAAGGGATGGGGCGATTTTGACATACAGGCGACAGCCGGGCTTTCGCTGCCGGACAACGGCACCGTTCGCACCGGCATGGGCACGCCGCTGAATATTAACACTGCATTACAGTATCGGCTTATCAAGGTTCTGTGGCCGGAAGTGGAATTCAACTATACGTATTGGCCGAACGGGGAGCATCTCGGCAAGGAACAAGTCTTCATGACGCCGGGATTTATTGTTGGCCGCCTTCCGATTTGGGAGCGCGTGGGGATGACCATCGGTTTGGGCTATCAGTTTGCATTGACCGATAACCCCACCTTCAACCACAACTTCATCGTTTCCGCCCGGATACCGTTCTAAAACATATAGCTAACGGCGATTTTGAAAAGCTCGGGGGCGACCAACTGGTTTCCGCGCGAAAGTTGAAAGACGTCGAATTCGACATCGGCGTAGATTTTTACCGGATGGATGTCGAACTCGATTCCAGGGGAGAGGAGCACGCGCTGGTAGCCTGTGTCGATTTGCCCGACGGGCGGGTCGTTCACTCCGCCGGCGGCGTTCGAGCCGGTGTCGCTGGTTCGTTCGCTTGGGATGACTTGGGCAACGGGCGTGATTCTCACCGGGCCGACGGACCAATTCTGGTAATACAGACCGAGAGCGGCGTCCAATTCCACGCCGGGGCGGTAATTGTCCTGAGTCAACGTTGGCACGTCCAATTCCAACTGGGCGAACCAAAACAAGCCGCGCGCGATGCTGTTGAGCGTGTGCCGGTAAAAGCCGCCGATCAGAAGGTCCGTGCTGCCGGTGCCCAATTCGAGGTCGCGGTCCAGCAGGCTTGAGTCGTGGCTGAAACTGCCGGTGGGCAATTTCAATCCGAACGTCACCCCGGCGGACATGTCGGGTGAAAAGCCGGTGTAGATGCCTTCCAGCCGAACGTCGCCGACGGAACTCCACGAATCGGCGCCGCCGTCGGTTGCCTTGTACTGGCGGAAGTCGTAGGGCAATTCGGCCTGGACGCCCCAACTGCGGTTGAACATGTATTGCAAACCGAGCGTGGTGAAGTCTGTGCGAATGTCCTTGTCGCCATTGTTCGCCGCCGGGGCCGGAGAGCCGTCGCTCCAATTCATGTTCTGGTCCATGTAATCGTACTCGGTGAAGAACATTCCACCCGGCCCCTGGGGCAGCATTGAACTGGTGGCCACGTCAAAAACTCCGCACCCACAGGCGCACGCCCAACAGGCGCGGGGAGCCAAAACCGCCGCTATCACCGCAAATCTCACTGTACTTATTTTCATTTTAGAAATCCAAAGTTGCGAGACACCGCGACCGCGGCATCTCAATTTTAAAGAAAAACAAAACCGAAGAACGAGAGGCTAACCGACCAGGCCGCGCGGGGGCGGCACGATGGGTCTTTGAATGTGAGACTTGGGAAATGCGACACCAGGCGGCGGCGCGTCAAACCTTAGAGGGTCCGTCAATGGCGGATTCTCTTTGGCCAGAGGAAATTCAAGTTTTTGAAGCTGCGGGGAGAAATCCTTCTTCTTCTCCGATTTTTTGCCGGCGGCTATGGCTTTGCAAATTGGACAGGGATGTTTGCCGTCGAAAGTCCGCTCCACCGCCTCGGTGACGGAGCCGCAACTCAAATTATCCGCGAGCATGGTCGTCCACGCGACCGATTGCAGCAACACCCAATGGCCGCCCGTCATCGCCACGAGCGCGGCGACCATCATCGTTTTGGCAAAGCGGGCAAACATAACTGTCACCACTTGAATGAGGTTTTTGCGCGGGTTTGTCAACCGCGCAGGCAACGGCTGTCAAAAAATAGTTGCATCCGGGTTGGACTGGAGTAATAGTCCCCTTCATGCCGCCGCCGCGATTGCGCAGCTACTTCCAGCAGAGCCGAAAGGGCGTGGCGGCTTTTTGTCTTTTTCTCTTCCTGGTGTTGCAGGCAATGGCGGTCTTTCCCGCCTTGCACGCGATTATCCATCATGATGCGAACGACCCTTCGCATCAATGCGCCGTCACGCTTTTCCTTCATGGCCAGGTCCACGCGTCCGGCGCCGCGGTTCCACCCGCCCAGCCCGCGCGGGTGTTTGCGACGGAACTTTCTTTTGTCTCCGCTGATTTTAGTTCGGCGGAATTTCAGTTGCTTCCCTGCCGCGGTCCTCCGGCTTTTCGGTCCCTTCTCTAGCCCGCTTGCTGCCCTGGTAAACGACCGACGTTTTTAACGGTCCGTTTTTCAAGGTCTCAATGCGGGAAGCCCACAGTTGAATTCCGTTTGTGTTTAATTTGCAGATTCCCGAAAGGACCGTAGCTATGAAAAATTCTAATCAGAAATATTATCGATCCGTTTTTTGCCTGACTGTTGTGTTGGCCGGACAAACAATTCGCGCCCAAACCAACGCCCCGTCCCCCGTTACTTCCACCAATGTCACCCAGCTTGGAACCGTCACCGTCGTCGGCCACTTGAACCAGGCCCGCGAAGAAATCGTTCCCAGCCTGGGGAGCACCAAATACGAAATCACCGCCGCCCAAATCCAGGACATCCCGCAAGGCGCCGACGCGCCGTTTAGCCAAATCCTGCTCACGACTCCCGGCATGGCGGAGGATTCGCTGGGCCAGGTGCATTTGCGCGGCGAGCACGCCAATATCCAATACCGCATCGACGACATTCTGCTCCCGGAAGGCATCACCGGTTTTGGATCGGAGTTGGACCCGCATTTCGTGCAAAGCATGTCGTTGCTCACTGGGTCGCTGCCCGCCGAATACGGTTATCGCACAGCGGGAATTGTCGATATTCAAACCAAGGCCGGTTTTGAAAACGCCGGGCAAGCGTCGGTCTATGGAGGAAGTTACGATACGGTGATTCCGAGCTTCGAGTACGGCGGAACGCAGGGGAAGTTCAACTTTTTCATCAGCGGCAGCTACGATCACAACGATATTGGGGTCGAGAATCCCACGCCAAGCTCGGTGCCGATTCACGATTACACCGATCAATACCGCACCTTCCTCTACGGCTCGTACATCATCGACGACTCGAGCCGAATCACCATGATGGGAAGCGCCGATGACAGCCAATACGAAATCCCCATCGACCCGGCGCAACCGCTGACCTTGCAAGGCAGTGGAGCGGCGTGGCCGGGGGTATCAACCAATCTTCCTGCGACGGCGTTAAACGACAATCAGCATGAGCAGAATTATTACGGCGTTCTCGCTTACCAGAAGTCCGCCGGAAACTTGAATTTTCAAGTTGCCGCTTACGGACGCGAAAGCGGGGCGCATTACGTGCCCGATGATGTGGATGCGACGCTGGATTATAATTCGGGCGTTGCCACCGACGAGGACCGAAAGCTGTATTCGGGCGGTCTCCAGGCCGATGCCAGTTATACACTGGGCGACAAACATACGTTGCGGGCCGGCCTGATGCTTTTGGATGAATCGGTTTCGGCGGATACGACCACGACAGTATTCCAGGAGACGAGCAGCGGAGCCGCAATCGGCGGGCCTATCAATGTTGTGCAGGACAATGTCACGCACGCGGTTTTCGGCGGCGCTTATTTACAGGACGAATGGAAGCTCTTGCCGCAATTGACGCTCAATTACGGAGCGCGCTTCGACGTCTATTCCTCGACCGACGACGACGAAAACCAAATCAGTCCGAGGGTCAACCTCATCTATCAACCGTTGAAAACGACATCGCTTCATATCGGCTATTCGCGGTATTTCACCCCGCCGCCACTGGAAACAGTTCCTTCAGCCGATATTGTGGCGTTCAATGGCACGTCCGGGCAGGAAGCGATTACCTACGGCAACACTGTTAAGGCGGAGCGCGCCAACTATTACGACGCGGGGGTCACCCATGAAATCGTGCCCGGACTGACTCTCGGCGTGGACGGTTATTACAAAACGGCGCAGAACCAGTTGGACGATGGATTCTTTGGGCAGTCGCTGATCCTTTCCTCCTTTAACTATGCGGAGGGGCGCGTGCGCGGGGTGGAATTCACCGCAAATTATGCATATAAGGGTTTTTCCGCCTACGCGAACGTCGCGTATTCTGTCGCCCAAGGTCGCGGCGCTAACACTGCGCAATTTCTCTGGCCGGACCAAACGACCGTCAATTACGTCAATCATAATTGGATTTATCTCGACCATGACCAGCGGATCACCGGCTCCTTTGGCGCGGACTATACCTGGAAGGAAACCAGCAGGACCGCCACGAAAGTTTTTGTTGACGGGCTGTACGGGAGCGGATTGAGGGAGGATGCCGATTTGATTCCTGGAACCGGCGATCCCGTTCCCAATGGCTCGTCTGTTGGCGATTATTACACGATTGGCATCGGTGTCGAACAAGGCATCAAATGGAAGGGCAAGGAGCATCTCACACTGCGCCTGGATGTTGTGAACTTGACCGACAACGCTTATCCCTTGCGCACTGGCAGCGGAGTGGGCGTTAATGCCGCGCAATATGGCGAACGCCGG
>DATAXU010000126.1:0-12921 GCA_036272955.1 Verrucomicrobiia bacterium | reverse complement strand
ACCGCGTCGTGCGAAAATCTTCGCCGGTCGATCCCTGCGGGGGCTGGGACGGCGTTGGTGGTGTCGGTTCATTGGTCATCAGAATGTGGGTAAATCATGCCACAGTTGCCTGACGTGTTGGAAGCGAATGGTTACAGGTTTTGGGGTGGCCTGGGCCGCCTACAAACATTGAATGTCAGACGTCCAAGCAAAAATCCAAATGTTAAATATTTAAGTACGGTCCCAATAACCCCGGCCCCAATAACCGTTTTCCATTAGGCGATCCGCTTGTCACATTTGCGAGCCAATAAATAACGAATAAGGCTGATCAGAGCATATAGTATCGCGCCGTAGAAGAGCGAGCAGGACAACAACAAGCACCACTCCCTCGAAATCGCAACCAAGCGAGGCAGCATCCACTTCGGCCATATGAAAACTTTGAATACGACAACCGCCGATTCGCTCAATACTTTCTGCCCTTCGCCCCGAAAGGATAAAAATGCACCAGCGATGCCGAGCAGATAGGCTGCGGATGCAAGGAGTTTTGTGGCGTTTTCGAAAATGAGGGTTTTTCAGCAGAATCGAATGTATGAGGTCGATACCAAGTTTCCATGCAGGGTCTTTATTAAACTGGTCTTTATTAAACTGTTGACACTTGAGAGGGAATTCACTACAGTCACGCCCGGTTTTGGATTACAACCTGCTGGAGGCGCGGTGTCGAGGTCTTTGCCCGCGCCGGGTTTGAAATCCACGATGACGGATGCCAAGGCGGTTTCCGAAGATTGACAAAGGAGGAACGCAAAATATGAAAACCAAGAGCAAATCATCAGGGTTCTTACGCGTGGTAAAACTGGCGGCGGTCATGGCGATGTTCGCTGCTCCGCCGTCACGAGCACTAACGGTCCTTTTCCCTCCTTCTTTCACGGCTTCTGTAATCGCGCCGCTTGCGGCCACCCTAGCCCTTACAACCGATATACCATCCCAGGTCAGCGTGTCTGTGACCGATGGCAATGGGACATGGGCGAGAAACTTTTACGATTATGGCACGAACCACTCCGAGATTTTGCTCGGATTCAGGCCCAACCAAACCAATTTAATCACGATCACGGTGCGAGATGAATACCGGAACACGTTTACGTATCCGCAAGCCTTGTCTTTTATCAGCAGCCCGTTGCCGACGAACATGCCAACCTTCACCCTTGTCACCAATATCCCGGCGCTCATGGAGCCGGGATATACTCTCTTTCGGGTTTCCGACCAAACCACGGGCGCGGCTTGGGTAACAATCGTGGATAGTTCAGGGGAAATCCTTTGGTACGGTCCGGCCGCCGGTATTGGTGGGACGATCGGCCCAATCCCAACCCCCTCCGATGTAGTTCAAATGACGAACGGAAATCTCTTTTTTCCCGAGACCGATACGTTTGGCTTCGAAGAAGCCAACATGCTCGGACAAGCGGTGGAAACATGGACGGCTCCGACTGGTTATCAGGTCGATTCACATGAAGATCTGATCACTGATCATGGAACCATTCTTTACCTCAATTATTACGATCAGGTAATTCCCGATTTCCCCACGAGCGCCACCGATCCGGATGCGCCCACGGAGACCGAGGATGTCACTTGCGGCCGGCCCGTCGAAATCTCATACACCAATTCGGCTCTTCTCAATTCGTGGTCGCTCATCGATATGTTCGATCCCGTGCGGATCAATTACCTGTGCTTCCTGATCCCCCGATATGGGATCGACGCGGAGCACGCCAACGCCGTGGTCGATGACACCGCCGATAATTCGCTCATTGTCTCCATGCGCAATCAGGACGCGGTGGTAAAATTCACACGGTCCGGGGTGATCAAGTGGATCCTTGGGCCAACGAACAACTGGGGAGCGGAGTGGCAACCATATTTGCTCAAGCCAGTCGGCACGCCGTTCGAGTGGAACTATGCGGAACACGCGCCGATTCTCACCCCGCAAGGGACGCTGCTCATGTATGACGACGGAAATTGCCGGACGGAGCCATTTGATCCTCCCGTGCCGGACCAGGACAACTATAGCCGCGCGGTTGAATTCAGCATCGATGAAACCAACATGCAGGTTTCCCAGGTCTGGGAATTCTCGGACACCAATAGCGATCGGCTTTACACGAGCGCGCTTGGCAATGCGTCATGGCTGCCGAAAACCAGCAATGTCCTCGTGACCTTTGGCTTTATCTCTTACGAAAACGGCACAAACTCAGACCCGATCGCAACCAACGCGACGGTCATTCGACTCAAAGAAGTGACGCATACCGCCAATCCGACAGTGGTCTTCGACCTTAAAATATCCAATCCTGAGAATACCAACACCAACTCGGCGGGGTACGAGGTGTATCGCAGCCACAGAATTCCCGATCTTTACAGCCACCTCGCGGTGCCAGTCCCGAATCTGACCGTCCAAAATCAGGGAGGCCAGCCGCTGCTGGAATTCACAGCGGACCCTGTGCGAACCTACGTTGTCCAGGTCTCGGAGGATATGATAAACTGGACGGCGATCGGGCAGGCGTTGCCGGATGACACTAACGGAGATTTCTCGTTTCAAGAGGCAAGCGCTGATCAGATCTCCGCCCACTTCTACCGCGTTCTCACGCAATAGTGTCAGGAATATTCGGGTGTTTGGAGAACGACCCTTGCTACTTTAAGGGGCGAGGCGGTCGATGCGCCAGGTGTTATCGGGGGTGCGACTGTAAAGAAAACGGTCGTGGAGGCGGCTGGGGCGGCCTTGCCAGAATTCGATTTCGCGAGGCTGGATTCGGAAGCCTCCCCACCAGTCCGGTAACGGGACCTGGCCTTCGGCGTATTTGCGGTTCATTTCTTCCCACTTTTCTTCGAGGATTTCGCGGGTGGTGATGATGGAGCTTTGTGGCGAGATCCAGGCGCCTAGCTGGCTGCCGCGCGGACGTGTGGCGAAATATTCGGCGGCTTCCTCGCGGGTGACTTCTTCGACGGGGCCACTCACGATCACCTGGCGCTCCATCGCTAACCACGGGAAGAGAGCGGATGCTTCGGGGTTTTCGGCGAGGTGGCGGCCTTTGCGACTTTGGAAATTGGTGTAAAAGACGAAACCTCGGGCGTCGTAGCTTTTTAACAAAACGGTGCGAACCAGGGGGCGACCGTCAGAGCCAGTCGTGGCGAGGCTCATGGCGTTGGGTTCGATGACGCCGCTTTGGCGGGCTTCGTTGAACCACATCGTAAATTGCTCGATGGGGCTGGGTTTCAAGTCTCCCAGCTCGAGGGCGCCGCGGTTGTATTCGGATCGAGATTCAATCATCATTGCGAGCGACTCCCACATTAGGAAAAGGGGCGGCATTTGCAAATAATGATTTGTAATTGCGGCGGCGGGGGTTTTCCTTCATCGTTAAGTTATCTAATGCAGTTTGCAGTCTTTAAAGAAGGTATTAGCGGGGAAACTCGGGTTGCCCTCGTGCCGGATTCGGTCAAATCGCTCGTGAAAAAGAAACACGGGGTGTTGGTCGAAGCCGGCGCAGGGCTGGCGGCTTCCATCCCGGACGCGGAATTTGAAGCGGCGGGGGCGGGCATCATGCCGGATGCAGCGGCGTTGGCAGTGGCGGCGGATTGCCTCGTGAGGGTGCGGCCCGTTTCGGCAACGGACGCGATGACGGTGCCGGAAGGGAAGGCGCTGATCGGGTTTTTGGCGCCGTTGCGGAACCCGGAGACGGTGCAAATTCTGGCGCAACGGCGGGTGACCAGTTTCAGCCTGGATGCGATTCCGCGCATCACGCGGGCGCAAAGCATGGATACGCTTTCGAGCATGGCGACCATTGCGGGTTACAGCGCGGTTTTGCTGGCGGCGACGAATATGCCGCGTTTTCTCCCGATGCTGACCACGGCGGCGGGGACGATTCGACCAAGCCAGGGACTGATTTTGGGCGCGGGTGTGGCGGGGCTTCAAGCAATCGCCACGGCGCGGCGGCTGGGGGCGGTGGTGGAGGCTTTTGACGTCCGGCCGGCGGTGAAGGAGCAGGTCAAGAGTTTGGGGGCGACTTTTATCGAGGTTCCCACGACGGAGAATTTGGAGGACAAAGGCGGGTATGCGCGGCAGGTTTCGGCGGAGACATTGGCCAAGCAGCAACAACTTCTTCACCAGCGGGCGAAGCTGGCGGATTTTATCATTTCGACAGCGCAGGTCCCGGGGAAACCGGCGCCGCGGCTGATCACGCGGGAGATGGTGGCGGACATGAAGCCGGGGTCGGTGGTGGTGGATTTGGCGGCGGAATCGGGCGGGAATTGCGAATTGACTCAGGCCAATCAGGTGGTGCGGCACAATGGTGTGACGATCCTGGGGCCGACCAACCTGCCCGCGACGCTGCCGCTGGATGCCAGCCGGATGTTCAGCCGCAATCTCTCGACGTTCATTCTGGAAATCACCAACGAGAATGGTTTTACGATGGATTGGAAGAATGAAATTTTCGCCGAGACTTGCATCACCCTCAACGGCGAAATGAATCAACAGCGAAAGATGAAATAATATGGGAATTCACTACGGAATTGGCGCCCTGGCCATGATCTACATTTTCATCCTGGCGATTTTCACCGGGGTGGAAGTGATCAGCCGGGTGCCGACGGTGCTGCATACGCCGTTGATGAGCGGGGCCAATGCGATCCACGGGATCGTGCTGATCGGCGGGGTGATCGTGCTCGGCGAAGCCGGCGGCAGCACGACGTTGTGCGCGCTGGGGTTCATCGCGGTGATTCTCGGCACGCTCAATGTCGTTGGCGGGTTCGTCGTCACCGACCGGATGCTGGAAATGTTCAAGGCCAAACCTTCCAATAGAAATCGCGAAGAAAAATGAGCAGTGATTCCGTCGCGCAAGCCGCTTATTTAATCGCTTCGTTTCTGTTCATCCTGGGACTGAAGCGCCTGAGCACCCCGCGGACCGCGCGCTCGGGGAACATCGTGGCCGGAATCGGAATGGCGCTGGCGTTGCTGGGCACATTCCTGCTGCCGGGAATGGGAAACTTCGGGTGGATTTTGCTGGCGATTGCGCTGGGAACGATTCCGGGCTGGCTGCTGGCCAAACGAGTCAAGATGACCGCGATGCCGCAAATGGTGTCGCTGTTCAACGGAATGGGCGGGGCGTGCGCGATGTTTATTTCGTTGGGGGAATGGTTCAAACCGTTGGTCAGCGTGAAACTGTCTTTGGGAGACTTTGTATTTGCGCCGCATATTTTTGTGCCTCGCACTTACGGCGATTGCATTCCGACGATCCTGGGCGTGGTTTTTGGGTCCATCAGTTTCACGGGGAGCGTGGTTGCTTTTGGAAAGCTGCAAGGGTTGATCACCGAAAAGCCGGTGCGCTACGCGCAACAGAAACTCATCAACGCGGCGCTTGTCGCGGTGATTGTGGTTGCGGCTTGGATTGCGGTGTATCACCAAAATGTCTCGATTTGGATTCTCATTGTTGCGATCGCGGGGCTTGCACTGGGCGTCCTACAGGTGTTGCCGATCGGCGGGGCGGACATGCCGGTGGTGATTTCCGTCCTGAATTCCTGCACTGGTCTGGCCGCGGCAGTGACGGGATTTTCCATGCAGAACATGGCGATGATCATCGCGGGGACACTGGTCGGCGCGGCTGGTTCGCTTTTGACGCTGCTGATGTGCAAGGCGATGAACCGGTCGCTGCTCAAAGTGGTTTTCGGATCCTTTGGATTGACAGCAGTGGGCGCCGGCGGAGCGGCGACGACCGACCAATCCATGCGGGAAATCGCCGCCTCCGAATGCGCGATCATGATGGGTTACGCGCGCAAGGTGATTATCATTCCCGGCTACGGGCTTGCAGTCGGGCAAGGGCAGCACCTTGTCCACGAATTGGAGGAGATGCTCGAAAAGCGCGGGGTGGAAGTCAAGTATGCGATTCATCCGGTGGCGGGCCGCATGCCCGGCCACATGAACGTTTTGCTGGCCGAAGCGGACGTCCCCTACCCCAAGCTCCTGGACATGGAGGAGATCAATCCGGAGTTTGACCAGGCAGACGTGGCGCTCATCGTCGGAGCCAACGACGTGGTGAACCCCGCCGCGCGCACCGATGCCGGCAGCCCGATTTACGGCATGCCGATCCTGAACGCGGACAAGGCGAAAAACGTGGTTGTGATCAAGCGCGGTCGCGGCGCCGGGTTTGCGGGAATCGAGAACGGCCTCTTCTACGATCCCAAGACGCGAATGCTCTTTGGAGACGCCAAGAAAGCGCTCCAGGACTTGGTGAACGAAGTCAAAGCGCTCTAGGCCAGGCCACTTCGTTGAGCAGAAAATCATCCGCCTGCCAGCAGGCAAAAGTTAAGGTTAATGCACAATTTTCTTTTGCATTCGTCATTTTGGGGCCATTTTAGGTTATGGGACAACGCCGCGAAGCTCGGGAGAGGGCCGTGCAATTCCTTTTTCAGCACGACCTGAATCCTCCGGAAAATTTGGAGGAAGCGCTCGCTCATTTTTGGAACTCCCAGCGCGCCCTGGCGATTGCGGGCGAGAAGGCGCCCGCGACATGGGGCCAGTCATCGCCGTTGCCGCCGCCGACCACCGCCGAACTTGCAACGCGCGTCTTTGCCGACAAACTCATTCGAGGGGTCATCGAGTGCCTCCCGGAATTGGACCAAAAAATAAAGGAATGCGCCCAGAATTGGGACCTCCGCCGGATGGCCGCGGTGGACCGCAATATCATGCGGCTGGCCATTTACGAAATGCTCCACCGGGATGACATTCCCCCCGTGGTGAGCATCAATGAGGCGGTCGATATCGCCAAAAAATTCTCCACGCAGGACAGCGGGAAATTTGTCAACGGCATCCTGGACAAAATCAAAGGAGAATTGCAGCGGCCCGCCCGCGCCGGCAAATGAACCCGCCCGCCACAACGATTGCGAATGCCAGCGGTTTTGCGGACCTGCATTTGCACACGCTCTTTTCCGACGGCACGTTCACGCCTGAAGAACTCGCCCAGCGAGGCAGCCAGGCCGGCCTGATGGCGCTGGCTTTGACGGACCACGATACGATTGAGGGTTGCCCGCGCATGGCGGCGGAATGCGAAGCGCTCGGCATCGAATTCATTACCGGCTCCGAACTCACGGCTGAATACCGCAACAATGAGGTCCATCTCCTCGGCTATTTTCTCGATATTCACAATCCAAAGCTGCTGGAGGAAATAAAAAGATTTCAAAACGTCCGGCAGAATCGCATTCGGGAAATGACGGCGAAGCTCAACGCATTGAACGTGCCTCTGAAGGCCGAGACGGTTTTCGAACTCGCGAATTGCCGTTCGCCGGGGCGTCCGCACGTCGCGCGCGCGATGGTGCAGGAGGGCCTGTGCGAAACCCTTGAAGACGCGTTTGAAGGGTATTTGAAAAAAGGCCGCCCGGCGTGGGTGCCTAAACATAAAATTTCCGCAGTGGACGCGATGGATTTGATTCACCAGGCCGGCGGATTGGCCGTCCTGGCGCATCCGGGTTTAAACCGAAATGACGAAATCATCCCGGAACTCGCAAACATCGGTTTGGACGGGTTGGAATGTTTTCACACCCGGCACACCGCCAGCGCCTCAGAGCGATATTTGCAAATGGCCGAACGGTTGAAATTGGCCGTCACGGGCGGTTCGGACTGCCACGGTTTCAGCAAGGGCAAGCCGCTCATCGGCGGGGTCAAGCTGCCGAGGATTTACCTGGAGAAGCTCAAGGAGACGCGCGAAAACCCCGCCCGCGCCGTTTAGTATTCTCCCATGGGTTTATTTCAAAAGTTCAAAGAGGGCCTCCTCAAAACACAGAGCAAACTGGCCCACGAAATCAAACGCATTGTCACCGCTTCGCCGAAGCTGACGGCGGGAAACATCGACGACCTGGAAGCCGCCCTTATCGCCGCTGATCTCGGCCTTGCGATGACCGCGCAAATCGTTGCTTCTGTCAAACATTCCTACGAAACCCAGGGTCGCGGCGGCCTGGACGTTTTTGGAATCGCCCGCGCTGAAGTTGAAAAAAGCATGGGAGCCACAGGCGGTGCCGGGTTGAAAAAACAGCCGGAAGGTTTGACCGTTGTTTCCATCATCGGCGTCAACGGCACTGGCAAAACCACCACTGCGGCAAAACTTGCGCACCTGGTGCAAACGCGCCATCAGACCGCCCTGCTGGTCGCGTGCGACACGTTTCGCGCGGCGGCAGTCGAGCAGCTTAAGCTGTGGGGCCAGCGGCTCAATGTTCCCGTTGTCGCGGGCGCCAGCGGCGCCGATCCCGCGTCGGTCGCCCACGACGGCATCGCGGCGGCACAGGCGCGCCACGCGGATTATCTTTTTATCGACACCGCCGGACGCCTGCACACCAAGCACAACCTCATGCAGGAACTGCAAAAGGTGCATCGTGTCATTCATAAGAAATTGCCGGGAGCGCCGCACGAGACGCTGTTGGTTTTGGATGCGACGACCGGCATGAACGCATTGACCCAGGCGCGGGAATTCAATAAAGCCGTGCCATTGAGCGGATTGATCGTCACCAAACTCGACGGCACCAGCAAAGGCGGCATGGTGGTGGCGATCCAGCGCGAATTGGGATTGCCGGTCAAATTCATTGGCCTGGGTGAGAAACCCGACGACCTCCAGCCCTTCGACGCCAAACAATTCGCGGAGGCGCTGTTCGCCGAAGGGTAAGCTGTGAAATCGGCGCGGGGCCTTTTCTGGTATGCGGCGCTGGCGGGCGCATTGCTGGTGCTTCTGCATCAATCGTTATTCCAAGGCAAAGGGCTGGTCGCTTCAGATGAACTGCTCACCTTGCCCCCGTGGAACCAAAAAATAGAGCGCTCAAACCCGCTGCTATCCGACCAGGCGACTGTGTTTCTTCCCGCGCAGGGGTTTGCCTATCAGCACGCGGGGCTTCCGCTTTGGGACCCGGACTTGTGTTGCGGCGTGCCGAATCTTGGGAACATTCAACGTGCGCCGCTTTTTCCGATTCGGCTGCTGCTTTCGTGGATCGATCCTTTTTCGGCGAGCGGTCCAAGCGCGTTGCTAAAACTTTGCCTGGCGGGCTGGTTCACGATGCTTTACGTCCGGCATCTCGGAGTGTCGCACACGGCCGCATTGCTGGCGGGGCTGGTTTTCAGTTTGTCGGGTTTCATGATTGTCTGGCTGGGCCACCCACTTGTGAACAGCGCGATGTGGCTGCCGGCATTGCTCTACTTCGTGGAGAAATCCTTCGCGGATCTTCGCGCTTGGGCGGGGTTTGCGGTCGCCTTCGCATTTATGATCCTCGGAGGACATCCGCCGACCGCGATCCATGTTGCAATCGTGGTGATGATCTATTTTCTCTTCCGTTTGGCGGAGCATCGCCGCGAGAACGCGTTTCGGCGGGCCGCGTTCTTTGCCGGCGCAACCGCGGTTGGCTTGCTCCTGGCGGCGCCGCAGATTCTGCCTTACCTGGAATATTACAAACTCAGTTCGAGCGCCCAATCGTCAGGATCGATGGAACGATGGTCCATGCATCTTCAGATCTCCGCGCTCATCCATTTTCTGTTGCCCAATGTCACGGGCAATCCTTCCGTCGGATTTATGGACTTGCCGCGTCTTTTGGGATGGCGCGAAACACAAAATTTTAACGAGAGAACCGGTTACGTCGGAATCCTGCCGCTTTTCCTTGCGCTGTGCGCAATCACACTCCGGCGATGCCGGTTCACCAAATTCTTTTTCTCTGTGGCGGCTGTGTCGGTGCTCGTCATCTGCGGCATCCAGCCCTTTCCCGCATTGATGGATGCGCTGCCGGTTCTCCGCTACGCGAATGAGATGCGGTTGCTTCTTGTCGTCGGATTCAGCGTGGCGGTACTCGCGGCATTAGGCTGGGATGAATTTTGCCGGATGAGGAGTGAGCGACGGACGCGAATTGTCGCCGCTGCTTTCTGCGCGGCTGTGGGCGCCGCCTTCCTTTATTTTTGGATAGTCACGCGCGACGACTTCCACAGTTTGGATTCGGCCCACTGGGCGTTTGTGAGGCAGCAGTTTTTCATTCTTGGCGCCGGATTAGTCGTCACGATTTTTTTAACGTCGTGGCCAAAGAGTTGGAAAGCGTGGGCACCTGCTGTGCTTTGCGTTGGCTGGACCGCGATTGATCTTCTTTGCTTCGGGACCGGTTATAATCCGGCCATTCCGCGCGCCCGCTACTACCCGGAGACTCCCGGCATCGAATGGTTGCAAAAGGACCGCTCGCTTTTCAGAATTTTCGGAGGAAGAACGATGCTCGCTCCCAATTCGGCGGAAGTTTTCGGGCTGAGCGACACGCGAGGTTGTGATTTCATGACGGTCCGCCGCTACGAGGAACTGATCACCGGGAACACGGGGGACTTTTTTTTCTACACGGACCCACAGGGAATTCCGCGGGCTTTCCCACTTCTTAACGTGAAATATATTTTGGCGCCAACAGCGATCCCGCTCAACCCGCAGGTGTTTGATTTGGTTTATTCGAAGGAGATCGAGATTTATCAATTCAAAGAGTGCCGGGACCGCGCCCTTGTGGTTTTCGATTGTGAAGTCGAGCCGGATCGAGCGGCCGTTCTGGCTCGCGTCACATCGGCAAACTTTGACGCCCGCCAGCTTTTGCTCCTCGAAAACCAGCCCGAGCCGGCGCCGGCGGCGACTGGCGGCGCAAACACCGAAACGGACGTTCGAGTGGTTTCTTACGAAGCGGATGATGTGAAAATTGACGCTTCACTTCCGCGCCCCGGTTATCTGTTGTTGCTGGACACTTATTTTCCCGGGTGGACGGCAACGGTGAACGGTCGCCCGGAGCCGATTTATCGGGCGGACTACAACTTCCGCGCTGTGTCGCTTCCGGCGGGGAAATCGAGCATCTCCTTCTCGTATCGTCCGGAGAGTTTTCGCCTCGGTTTGTGTTTGTGCGGGGCGGGTATTTTGGCCCTCTGCACGATGTGCCTTCTACCGCGGAAATCAGGCGATGGCCGCAAGGACCCCGCGGGCGTAACCGATTGATTCACGGACTCCTGGCTGCGGATTGTCCTGATGAGCCTCGTATTCAAGGCCGATGTGATACGGATACTTTCGCGCATTGAGCGCCGTGAAAATGCCGACGATGTCCAACACGCCCCGTCCGACTTCGACCGGTTTGCCTTTTGGCGTCGCCGAGGTTTCGTCCTTGAGATGCATATCATGCAAACGGTCGCCACAGTCGTTGATGCAGGCGACCGGGTCCACGCCGATCCGCGCCGTGTGGCCGACGTCCATGCAGATCCCCATAATTGGGTCGCGGTCTTTGACCATTTTATAAACGTCCATGGGCGATGGGTAGGTCTTGTCTGTCGGGCCGTGATTGTGAATGGCGACCATCACGCCGGTTTGCCTGGCGAATTTTTCCACTGTGTCAAGGGCATCCGGCTCGGGGCTGCAAACGACCACTGGCATTCCCGCATTGACGCAGTAGTCGAAAATGCTTTTGATCTGCTCTTCGTTGTTCTTCATGTAAATGACGCCGCCGCCCATCAACTTGAGGCCCGCGGCGGCGATCTTCTCGCGCGCGGCCTGGCATTCTTCCTTCGTGCTTTTGAGCGAGAGGTGAACGTCTTTCAAATTGATATATTTCAATCCGGCTTCCTTGGTCATCGCGATGGCCTGGTCCAACGAGAAACTGCGATATGTGTAAGACGCCATGCCGAGTTTGAGGCCGTCATCGGGCGCGCGCTCCGGCTTCACAACCGCCGCGCCAGCCCGACCCGCGAGGGCAAGTGTGGAACCGAGGAGACTTGCGTGCAGAAAATGGCGGCGATTGAATTGCGGAGTTTTCATGTCCCAATATTACGAAGCCGAATTCGCGTTGGCAAGCGCCTCACGAATCCATTCCGGCGGAATTTTGTGGCCGGGCTCGACTTGGCCAATCCGACGCGCGAGGACAAATTTGATTTCCCCGCCGCTGACTTTTTTGTCGAGGCGCATTGCCTGGATCAATGCGCGCCGTCGGGCGGGCGGGAGTTCGATTGTCGTCGGCAAATTGGCGGCGGCGAAGAGGCGTTCGATTCGCGCGGCGTCGTCCAGAGGAAAACCGAGAGCGCGGGCGGAGAGTTTGGCGGCGGCGACTTGCCCGATGGAAATCGCTTCGCCGTGTAGATATTTTCCGTAGCCCGAAATGGCTTCGATGGCGTGGCCGATGGTGTGGCCGAAATTCAGGATGGCGCGAAGGCCGGTTTCCCTCTCGTCCTGTTGCACCACTTCGGCTTTGATTTCGCAGCAGCGGGCGACGATGCCGGCGAGGATTTTCGGATCGCGCTTGAAGAGGCGCGGGAGGTCGCGCTCCAATTGCGCGAAGAGAGCGGCGTCGTAAATAATTCCGTTCTTGATGACTTCGGCAAGGCCGGCGCGGAATTCGCGCGCGCTCAATGTCGTCAAGGCCGCGAGGTCACAGAGCACGAACTTCGGCTGGTGGAATGCGCCGACGAGATTCTTTCCGGCTTTCAAATTGACTCCGACTTTTCCTCCGACGGAGCTATCGACTTGCGCGAGCAGCGAGGTGGGGACTTGCACGAATGCGATGCCGCGCAGGTACGTCGCCGCGACGAATCCCGCGAGGTCGCCGATGACGCCGCCGCCGAGGGCGACGATGAAAGAATTTCGCTCGAGGCGATGGCGGGCGAGTTGGTCGTAACAGTGGCCGACCATTTTCAAACTCTTGGATGTCTCGCCGGCGGGGACGGTGAGGAGGACCGCGTCGAAGCCGGCGCGTTTCAGCGACGCGAGCGCGGGCTTGCTGTAGAGGGGCGCGACGTGTTTGTCGGTAATGATGGCGCAGCGTTGGCCCAGTTTTAGGCGGGCACATTGCGCGCCTAGGTTTGACAGGATTTGCTCGCCGATAAAAATGGGGTAGCTCCGATTGCCCAAAGAAACATCCACTGTGCGCATTTGTAGGTATAGATTATTTCCGGCC
>DATAXU010000125.1:0-4455 GCA_036272955.1 Verrucomicrobiia bacterium | reverse complement strand
ATCAGGCGCGTTTTGACACGAGGCCAGGGCGTCCGCGACGGCCTTGGCGCAATCCGGTCGCTTGAGATGAAATCGTTTCGGCATGGCTCACCATTGCACGATCACCTAAAAAGTGCAATTGCAAACTAGAAATGGTATTATTTCTATTTGTCCGAGGTTAAGCATCGCCCCAAGTGGCTGCGCGTGGATCGGTTGTCGGGCGAGCACGGGATCGTTCAAGACACACCGGCGCAGGAAAAAGTCGGGCTTAACCATCCCGGAGCCACACGGAAGGAAGCCGCCCACGAGCGGGCGGAGGCGATCATCGCCAAGGAACTGCGACGCAAGGGCTGGTGCGAAGGGGAGTTGGCCAGGCATAACCTCGAATACTTCTGAGATTGTCGGTCCAACACGATGTCACCTCCCAAACAAGAAATCAAACACGACCAGCTTCAATTCCAGGTCAAATGGCTTCGTTTGCTCTAATCTTCTATGCTAAATCCGGGGTATGCCTCTCAGGTACTCATTTATTTAGTTAGGGAAACCGCAGGCGGAAGAACCGGGTGGACTGATTGGTGGTCGTGACAAGAAATGTAAGCTGCCCATCCGGGCCAGCGGGAAGGTTGGTAACGGTCTCCCACTGCTGTAGGTTGGTGGAGGCCAGAAGCGTGTAGAAGACGCCGCCGCTGCCCTGCATCTTGAGAAGCATCTGGCCGCCGCTCTGTGTCGATACACCGGTGAACATGGGCGGTGGCGGGGTAACGGGAGTTGTGAAGGTTTGATTGGCTCCGAAGCTGACGCCGAAGGAATTGCTGCCGATCAATCGATAGTTATATGTCGCGCCGGGTTCCAGCGGACTGGCCAGGAGGGCGAGTGTCAATGAGTTTGTGCCCTGGCTCAATTCCTGGCTTGTGGTTGTGGAGCCGTAATTGGTGGTGGCGCCCCATTGAAACCAGGCGGTCGCCGCGGCGGCATTGGCGATCAATGTGCCGTTGAGCACCGCCGAACTAAACTGGACGGAGGAAGCAGCTCCAGTTGTGACCAGAGGAGAGCCGACGGCGAATTGGGCCTCAGGAGCGAAGGGTGAACCGGCGAATGCCGAATCGATCGCCTGAACACTCCAGTAATAAGTGCCGGGCGGAAGGTTCACGATGGAAAAAAGCCGTTCGCCCGCGTTTCCCAGGGCCGGCAAACGCCGCCAGCCGGTGGCTACATCGGCCTCAGGGGAGACTATGTCGAATCCGCCTGGGACGGTGCCGATACGGAAATTGTAACTTAGGCCGGCGGATGCGGTTTGCGCATCGGTGGCTGCGTTCCAGCTTACGGTAGCGCCGGTCAGGCTCACTACGGAACTTAGGCCGGTGGGAGCGGTGGGCGGTGTGTTGGTCACGAGGCAATCGTTCTTGATGATTTCGGTTATTGGGTCGTTGCCTAGTGGCTGCTCGGATCCTGTTAGCAGGAGATCCAGTCTCCCATCGTTTTGGGAATCACCCCAGGCAGCGCCGGAGAGTTGAACCGCCGGGAAGTATGCTGGGACGTTCGTGAAGGCGTCATCGCCCTGATTCTCAAAGAGCTCGGTGATGGAGTCGCCGGAGGGCAGGGTGCCGGAGACAAGGAAGTCCGGCTGACCGTCATTGTTGAAATCGCCGACAGGGAGGGTACCACTTTGAACGGGCGGCAAACCTTCGTTGAGATTGGTGAATTGGTCGTTGCCGAGGTTGTGCCAGAGCTGCGAAAGGTAGGCGCCGTTGGCCGAGAAGCCGCTGAGCAGAATATCGAGATTGCCGTCATTGTCGAAGTCGCCGATGCCGGCTGAGCTGCTGGCGACGCCTGGCAGGCTGACATTCACATTGGTAAAGGCGCCGTCGCCGAGATTGCGCCAGAGTTGGGTGGTGAATGAGCCGCGGTCAATGCCGGTCAAGAGGATGTCCTGGTAGCCGTCATTGTCGAAATCGGCCACGGTCACGGTACCGAAGCCCGCGCCGCCGCCAAGCGAGACAGCATTGCTGAAGACGCCGTTGCCCAAATTGCGCCAGATCTGCGCGATGGGCGTTTTGTCCGGGGTTTCGCCCGTCAACACTATGTCCAGATGGCCGTCGTTATAGAGGTCGCCGACGGCGACGGCGCCCCCGAAGACGCCCGTGAGATCCGCGATTTTTGCGAATGTTCCATTGCCGAGGTTGCGCCAGACTTGAGCGATTGCGGAGTCGTTCTCGGCGTTGGTGGAGCCGGCGATAACGAAGTCGAGGAGACCGTCGTTGTCGAAATCGCCTATGGCTATCGAACCGTTTTCGACGGAAGGGAGTGTGAGGTTGAGGTTGGAAAAGGCGCCGTTGCCCAGGTTGCGCCAGAGTTGCGAGATGGCAGGGGTGTCCGGGGCAAGATCGCCGAAGGAGCCGGTAAACAAAATGTCCAATTTATCGTCGTTATCAAAATCGGCCCATGCAGCCGATCCCTCGGATACCCCCGGAAGAGTAGTGGGAAGAAGAGTAAAAGGAGTGGTCTGGAATGCCATGTCGGGTCCGGTCGTAATGCCGGCGCTGTTGGAGGCGACGAGGCGATAATGATAGAGGGTGTTGCCGACGAGGCCGGTCAGCGGCAAGTTCACCTGGTAATTGGTCAGACTGGGGCCTTGGATCCAGGTGGGGCCGTTCTGTAACGCCGCGTTTTGTCCGTTGCCGCTGTTGTCTGCGGCAGTAGCACCTGATCCGTCGTTCATCGGCCAATAGCCAACGAGATTGGAGTAGTAGGGATGGCTGGGATTAAGGCTGCTATTCATCCATTTTTGGATCGTGGCTTGATCCAGGGCGGCGTTCCAGATTCGAAACTCGCAAAGGCCGCCGTAGAAATAGTAGTTATAAATAGTGCCTCCCCCCAGGAGGAGGTTGGCGTTGTACTGTGTAAATGGCTTCATGCCTGTCGCTTGCGCCTGGAGGATGCCGTTGTGATAAATCCGCATGTAATTGCCACTTTGGCTCGCCACCAAGGCGTAATGTTGCCAGACCTCGGTCAATGGAGGGTTGGTCGGATAATAGGCGAGCCGTCCGCCGCTGGTAATATCGCCAAAATCCCAGTAGGTGCCGCCATCGCCCCACGGCACGCTTGCGGCGATTCGGTTCGTGGGGTACTCGGGATCGAGAAAGCAAGGCGCATTGTTCCCAAGCGCAACGGCATACTCCCAGAATTCGATGGTGATTTCGGTGGTGGGCGCGATATTGCCAAAGCCGGATACGAGCCCATTTTGATTTATTCCGTTGAAGTAGAGGGCCGTTGCGTTGGCCGGGTAACTTGTTGCAGCGGAGACGCTGCCGTAATTAGTCGTCAGACCATACTCGAAGAAAACCGTGGCGTCGAACCCGTTCGGATCGACGGTCCCATTCGCGCCGGCCGAGGTGAGGGAGTTCTGCGCAGCCGGCAAGGTGGCCACTAGCGGAGGGCCGGCCGCGTAAGCTGGGAGACAGGTCAACCAGGCCAGAAGGGGGAGGCAAACGACAGAATGAACAAATCTCTTTTTCATAGGTTCAATAAATTTCCCGCACATCATGGTTCTAAAGCGTCTGGCGGGAATCCTTTCGCGCATCAGCCGCATTATTCGGGCGTCGATTACCTTGTTTTTATCCCTTGACATACATAGCGCGACAATGTAGTTATGCGTGCATGATTGAAAAGGAACTTGTTGCTGCCTCGACTGAGCCATTGATTCTGTCTTTGCTCGCCAGGGACGAAAGCTACGGATACGAGCTGATTCAAGCGGTCAAGCGTCTCTCCGCCGACAAAATCAAATGGACGGACGGGATGCTGTATCCAGTATTGCACCGGATGGAGGATAACGGGTGGATCAAGTCGCGCTGGGTGGAGATCGCGAACGGGCGCAAGCGCAAATACTATTCAATCAAAAAGGACGGCCGAGAGGCCCTCAAGAACAAGCGCGAACAATGGGCCGTAATTTCTTCCGTTCTCGGCGGTTTATGGAAAGGACAACATGTTTAATCTCGAACAGGCAATCGCGGAATGGCGGCGGCACATGCTGGCCGTCGGCTTCAAGAACGCAGACGTAATGGACGAACTGGAAAGTCATCTGCGCGAGGACGTGGCGCGCCAGGTGCAATCGGGAGAAAGCGCAGAGCAGGCGTTCGAGGCCGCCGTGCAACGCGTTGGCCAGGCCAGCTTGCTCAAACGCGAATTCGCAAAGCTCCGCGGAAAAAAGTGGCCGCTGCTGGGCAAACTGAAGGCTATATTTGTCGGGTCCGTTGTTCCATTTCCATCCTTGAGCACCTTTACCCCAACCGCCCTGCGGACTTTGGAACTTGCCCGGGAGGAAGCTCCCCGCCTTCATCACAGTTTTGTCGGCACGGAACATGTCCTGCTTGGCTTGCTTGCCCTGGAAAACGGAGTTGTTCCGAATGTCTTGAAAAGAATGGGTTTGGATCGCGAAGACCTAAGAAAGCAAATTGAGAATTGGGTCAGCATTTTTCC
>DATAXU010000124.1:0-10309 GCA_036272955.1 Verrucomicrobiia bacterium | reverse complement strand
ACTCGAGTGCCGGCGCGAACGCTCATTGATTATTTAGAGAACGGCGACACACTGGAAAATTTTCTGGAGGATTTTCCCACAGTCACCCGCCAACAGGCGATCGCGCTGCTTGAAGAGGCCAATGCGTCGCTGACGCTTACCTGAGTCCGAATGCGTACCCGCCTTCAACGTCACCCAATCGACGCCCCTTGAAATTCCCCGCGTGTGCGAGTCAGAATCTGTTGCGCCATCCGCGACGCCGCCAGCTTGCGCGATTCCTGATAGACCAACGGAAGCAGTTGATCGGCGGCCTTGGGGTTTCCGTGCTCGATGGATGCGAGAATGCGGGTAACGTCTCTCAACGAGCAACCATTACCCGCTTCTCCGGTCTTGCGCCAGGCTATTAGTCTGGCTGGATCATTCAGCGATTCTCAGTTCACTCACGGGGCAGCACCGTGATTTCAATGGTCCTGTCCGATTTTGCCAAAGGCGCATCGAGAGGGCCGATCACTCCGACAGTGTGAATCGTGTGTTTCCCCGGCGAAAGCGGGGCGAGCATCACATACACGCCATCCGCCACTGCCGGATAGATCGTGAAGTCCCCCGGAACGCACGTCGCGCCCAGCGCTCCGGCCAGCACATTATCCTTCTCCGCAGTCGTGTAGCTGAACGGTGGGGAGATCACGTTATAGACCGAGTTGGTTGGGTTTTTCATACCGGGCACCGCAACCCCGTCAATCGTGCAGGAGGTCTCCGTGGTGGCGCTCCAATTCTCCTCCGCAAATGTCGCCAACTGCGCCGCCGTAAATGTCGTGAACGCCGACAAAGGGCAGTTGCCATTATCCTCCCACAAACAAAACACCGGGAAAAACAGCGGGGTGCCGTCCGCAATAGTGATATGGTTGGTCTCGACGTGGATCGCGTCCCCACCGATCACGCTCGGCCCTGGAAACCGCACACGGCTGGCGGGGCCGCTGCAGACGCCCGGATCGCCCAGTGTTTCATAATGGTTCGTGGATTGCCCCAGGGTCCATTGCCAATATTTGGCCGACCACTCCTCGTAACTGTATCCGTACGGCAGTGACGACGGCGGGAGAACCTCCGCGGGCGAGGCCGACGCTGCGATTCCCATCAGTAGGAGGCCCGCCAAAGCTGACTTCAAGCCGGGCCAGAACGTTATCTTTGTGGGTGTGAATTGATTCTTCATTGATTGACCTTTCGATTTTGGCGATGAGCGCCTGGTTTATGTATTTGTTTTGGGCGAATTCGCCCGTTCAAAAGGACATACGAGATTCCGAGGAAAAGGGGGCAGATTGTTTTGAGAAAGGGTTCCGCCGTCGCCAAGGCGATGACGGAAAAGAATGGCTGAAAGCTGAAATCGCGGGAAGTTGCCCCGCTGAAAGCCTAAACCTTCTTGCTCTGAATTTCGTGGTAGAGCCAGGTCTTGGCGTGAGACCAGTATTGCTTGACAGTGCGCTCGGACAGGCCAAGAACTTCGGCGGATTCGGCGGCCGTCATGCCGACGAAGAAGCGCAGCTTGACGACCTGGGCCTGGATCGGTCTGCTTGAGGCCAACCGGTCAAGCGCGTCGTTGACGGCCAGGAGATGGTCCTCCTCGACTGGCAAGGCGATGTCCACGTATTCAATATCCACGCGTTGCAGCCCACCGCCGTGACGGCGGGCAAGTTTGCGGCGGGCGTTGTCAATGAGGAGATGGCGCATGGCCTCGGCGGCGGCGGCAAAGAAATGGGCGCGATTTTCAAAGGTCGGGTTCTGGCTGCCGACCAGGCGCATCCAGACTTCATGCACCAGGGCGGTGGGCTGGAGCGTGTGACCCGCCGCGTTGTGCGCCATTTTGTAGGTCGCGAGCTTGCGCAACTCCGCATAGACCAGCGGCAACAACTCGTCGGCGGCCTTCGGGTCGCCGTGCTGGATGGACTCAAGAATACGGGTTACGTCGCTCACGGTTCCAGAGTAGCCCGGCAATGCGCGGCTTCAATTCGAAACGCCGGACGCCTTTACTTCTTGTCCGTCTCCAATTCAGCCAGCTTTTTCCGCCATTTCAAGGCCTGGTCAGGGCGCTGCGTAGCGTCGTAGAGTTGTGCGAGTCGCTGGAGAGTTTCATTCAGGCGCACTTTACCCTCGGGCGGTATCTGGCCTTCACGCTGCTTCATCCCTTCATAGCCAGAGAGCAGCAAAGGTTCCGCTTCAAGGAATTTCTTCTGTCCCAGCAGGCTGCCGCCCAACATGCTGCGGGCGTTGAACGTACGCCAATCGTCCGGAATTTGAATTTCGCGGATGGCCAGGCACTCGCGGGCCGGCCCATCAGCTTCGATAAACTTTCCGTCACGCAGCCGGGCCATCGCAAGCATGGCCAACGCACCAGAGTCACGAAAGGGACAATTGCTCTCATAGAGCTTGAGCCGCGATGCCAAATCCTTCTTTTCATCTTCGCTGTGCGGAAGAGCGATGGACTCCTGCTGAATGCTAATGGCCTTCGCGAATTGGCCCGTCTCCGCATACGCAGCCGCCAGCGTGTCCAGGTAACTCGCATTTTTCCGGTTGGAAGCAATAACCGATTTTTCCGCGAAGGTGACGGCGTTCGTTCCGTCTCGCAGATTCGGGTCAGCAGTAGTTGCGAATGCCCAGGCAATTCCGTTTAGGACTTCCGCGCTCCCGTGTTCGGCGACCTCCACATACATCGGCCTGGCTTCAGCCAATCTCCCCTGTTGGCGGAGCAGTTCTGCAAGATGCAATTTGATTGTGCCGAGGCGCTCAGTGAGCGCTGAGTCGTTGGGAGAATGTGCGCCTGCCTTTTCATGCAGGGTGACCGCGTGACGATACTCAACCTCGGCCGCCTCGAGGCGGTTCGCCCGTTGCAGCATCTCCGCGAGCATCCAAGTCGCATAGCGTTCCTCCTGGCTGTAGAATGGGTTCGTGGGCGCGGCGGCGTTCAGTCCGGCATATAAGGCAATGGCCGCTCGGTAATCGCTCACGGCATCGGAAACACGGCCAAGTTGTTCGAGAACCTCCCCATGCAGCCGGTGGCTGAACGCTTGTTCCTGCCGCAGGAACGGCTCGTGCGGGAACGCAGCGCCGGCAGTTTCAAAAACGTGCAAGGCTCGCACAAAAAGCTGCTCCGCCTCGCCGGGTTGGTGGTGGTCCGACAGGACTTGCCCAAGATGCCACTGGAGATGACCGAATTTCGTGAGATCGCTGCTGCTTGCGAAAATCTGACCGCCGGAAAAGTGTTTTTCCCAATCCGGCTTGAGCAAGTTAGTGTAAACTTCCAACTCGACTAGGTAGGCTTGTTCGGAGTCATGGCCAGATTTGTAAAGTTGAGAGAGGCCAATTTGAAAATCCACTTGATCTGTTGAAGCGGCAAGCCACTTCACGCCTTGCTCCAAGTCCTTTGGCACGCCTCTTCCTGCGGCATACATCCAGCCCAAATCATTCTGGGCCAGACCGTCACCTTGATCCGCCGCCTTGCGGTACCACAGGGCGGACGTTCCCTCATCTTTAGGCACTCCTGAGCCTTCAAAATACAGCGAACCCAGTTTGCCTTGTGCGCCGCGATTTCCGAATTCGGCGGATTTGCGAAACCATTTTGCGGCCGCCGTTGGATCCCTTTGCATGCCAACCCCGGATTGATACATGACTGCCAAACAATTCTGGGCTGCGGAGGCGGTGGCATTTGTGCCATCGGCTGCCTCCAAGTACAGACTTCTTGCTTCGTCCAGTTTGCCTTCCTTTTCGAGCACCCCGCCCAAGCGCACAAGCGAAGAAACCGTACTATTACCGTCCTTGCCGTAAACTTTCATTCGCACCCTGAAGGCCTCGCGATGCACGCTTTCCGCTTCGAGCAGTTTATTTTCGATTGTCAGCACATCCCCCAAGCTCGACAGGGTTTGAGCCACCTCCGCGTTCTCCTCACCAAGAAGTTTGCGTTGCATCCCTAGTGCCTCGCGCCGGATGGCTTCTGACTGTGCCAATTTGCCTTCTTTCCTGAGAACGGCGGCCAGGCGGTTTAGTGATTGCGCTACGTCTGGGTGTTCGTTCCCCAAAAGTTTCCGCTGCGCCGCCACAAGTTGGATAACCGTGATTTCCTCCTCGTCAAATATACCTTGCTGGTCCAGTTCGTTGGCGTGACTTCTCAGAGATGCTATGATCACCGACGGGTTCTCCGCGCCCAGGACCTTCCTGCGTATCGCCAACTCTTCGCGATCTACCGCTTCCGCTGTTCTACCCCTGCGGGACAGTATTGCAGCCAGATCCTGCAACCCGTCCGCCACTTCCAGACTGTCATGGCCGAGCAAAGATTCCTTGGTCGCGAGGGATTCGCGCAGCACCGCTTCCGCCTCATCCATTTTGTTTTCGGTATTGAGTACGGCGGCAAAATCGCCAAGTGATCCGGCCACCTCCAAACTCTTGCTGCCGAACAAAGTTCGTTGTATGGCAATGCCTGCGCGCGCCATTTTCTCCGCTTCTTCCAGCCGGCCCCCTCTCCACAGGACGTGGCTGAGGCGTCTCATGGACTGGGCCACTTGCGCGTCATTGTTGCCAAGCACGTTGGTGCGAATGGTCAGCGCCGCTCGATGCATCGCCTCCGCGTTTGAAAGGTCGCCCAGTTGCCAATAGACTTCTCCCAAGGTGTATCGCAACTCGGCCTGCACCTCGGGTTGTTTGGCAAGATCGATCCCAACCCGTTTGGCCGTGTTGTCCAGAACCTTTTTCAACAGCGCCGTATCAAGACCTTGTGCAACCGAAGGCCCAACACCGTTGAGCATGTCCTCCAGAAATTGAGCCACTTCGCGGCTTTTGACGGCTTCAGTCTGGGCCTTTTGTTTGTCGATTTCCGCTTGCACGCGAAGCCGGCTTTGCTCGCGTTCAGCCCGGCTCTTTTCAACGAATTGCCACATCGCAACAGCCAGGCCGAGCACGAGGGCGACAACAACGGCGCCTACGGCGGCGAAGGCCAGCTTGTTTCGGTGAACCAGTTTCTGAAATCGGTAGAGATTGCTCGGCGGACATGCAACCACCGGTTCATTGCTCAGGTGCCGTTGAATGTCGGCAGCAAGAGCGTTGGCGGTTTCATAACGGCGGGCGCGGTCCTTCTCCAGCGCCTTCATCGCGATCCAGTCCAAGTCGGCCCGTAGCATATGGATCAACTTGGGCGGTTCGGCTTTCCGATGTTTTGCGATCATCGTCAAATCAGCGCCCAGCATCGTACTCAAGCGGGTCGAAGGCCGCACCGGCTCCTGCTCACGAATCGTGCGTCGAATTTCGTCCAGTCCGGCTTGCAGCAGTTCTTTGGCCTCAAATGGCGTGTGGCCGGTGAGTAATTCGTAGAGCAGCACCCCAAGGCTGTAGATGTCACTGCGAGTGTCGATATCCAGACTGGTCATTTCCGCTTGCTCGGGACTCATATAAGTCGGCGTGCCGAGAAATTGCTCGAAAGCCGTGAAGAGAGTCTGGTCGGTCAGGCGCCCCTGCGTGGCTTTGGCAATGCCAAAATCGATCACTTTGGGCACGGCCACGCCGTCGTTGACAGTGACCAGAATGTTCGAGGGCTTGATGTCCCGATGAATGATGCCTTTCTGGTGTGCGTGCTGGATGGCTTGGCAGACCCGAATGAAAAGTTCCAGCCGTTCCCTAGTCGTGAGGCTGTTTTGGTCGCAATAATCCGTGATCTTGATGCCGCGCACTAGTTCCATGACGAAATAGGGCCGGCCGGTTTCGGTGGCACCGGCTTCCAGAACTTTCGCGATATTCGGATGGTCCATCAACGCCAGTGCCTGCCGTTCCGCCTCGAAACGGGCGATGACCGACTTGGTATCCATGCCCAGCTTGATGACTTTGAGTGCAACTCTGCGCCGAACGGGTTCCTCCTGTTCAGCCATATAAACCACGCCGCAACCCCCTTCGCCGATTTGTTGCAGAAGTTTGTAGCGGCCAATCCGGTCGCCAGGTTTCTCGGAAGGAATCGCGGGAATACGTAAATTGCCGGTTGAACCGGGCATCGTTCCCTCGGCGGCGGTGGGCTGCGCCACGGATGCCAGTTTGTCGAAGAAATTGCCGGCTTCATCGTGAACCCGAAGCAAAGCGTCAACCTGCTGACGCAAGGCGAGGTCCCCCGCACAGGCTTGGTCCAGATAGGCGCTCCGTTGATCCGCAGGCAATTCCAAGGCGGCCGCAAACACTGCAACTTCCTGGTTAGGCGGTTCGCTCATGGCAATTCGATCATCCACCCCTTAATACGAAAAATCGAAACCAAAAGGGCGAAGAGATCATCTTTCCCGCTGCAGATGAAACGACCCCAGGAAGGGGTTTTTCGACGCTCAGAGCGTTGGAGTATCCGCGAAGCTAAGACCCCAGTACTGGCGCCCCTTGAAATTCCCCGCGCGTGCGAGTCAGTATCTGTTGCGCCATCCCCGCCGCCTTCTGGATGTTGGACAGGATCAAAGTCACATGCTTCGCCCGCCCCGCCGCATCCGGCGAGCCCGTCTCCAAAAACTTCGCGCTGGAAAGGGCAGGGGACAGCGCATCGTTCAAATCGGCCACCATGTTCTTGACGAAATCCACCTGCTCCCGCATCTTCTCCGTCTCCTGCATTGCCTGCCAGATTGCCGGAACAAGCCGCACCATCCGGTCCTTGAAAACATAATCGATTGCCCCGCGCTTGACGTATTGGACAGCCTGGATCTCGTCTAGCGTCCCTGAAATGATGATCACCGGCGTTTGCGGTTGGCGCTTTTTCGCATAATCCAGCGCCGCAAAACCGCTATAGCCGGGTAAATGGTTATCACACAGGATGATATCGAATTTCTCACTATCCACCGCCGTCTCAAAATCCGACCGGTTGAGCGCATGGGTCATCGCGCATTGGACTTCCCCCTCCTCCAGAAAATCCAAGATCAGCGCTGCATCGACGGGCGAATCTTCCAAGTGCAATATTTTCATCATAGTTCTTGATATTCAGTATCTTCCACGTCGAGGCGAAACACCTTCACATCCTGGAATTTCGGAACCGATTTCGCTTCGGCCTGGGCACGGAGTTCAGCGGCAACTGTTGAAGTGACAGCGACAAGCGCGGCCATCGCCAGCAAGGAAGCAGGCGACTCGTTGACCACACTATCCATCTCGAAGTCAAAAGCATTCATTTTGATCCTACCCGATTTGTTTTATCCCACCCAATCCAATGAGTTTACACCTTGGATCGGATTTGTATTTACAGGGATTCCCGGCAATCGGCATAAGGGAAACCCCTATATCCTCCTCGATTTTAGACGAATTTCTGCGTATTTTCCACTTCCAGCGGACGGTACGCCACGGCGCATCCAATAAATATCCCCGCCACGACAAACATCAGCACGGCAAAAAAATAAAACTGCGAGGCACCATGCGCGTGAATATATTTTTCATTCAACCCCGTGAATGTCGCCACCAAAAAATGCCCGCCCGCAATCGTCATCAGCCAAAAACTCGTGATGATGCTTTTCATTCCAGCGGGAGCCTGCGAAAACGCAAACTCCAGCGCCGTCGCCGACAGCATGACTTCCCCCGCTTCGAGAAAAACGTAAGGAACCAACTGCCACGCGATGCTGAGTCGCGCCCCCCGGTCCAATTGCGCCTGCAACAGACCCGACCCGACAAATGCCACCGCCGCCAAAACCATCCCCGCGGACATGCGCCGGAGAGCAGTCGGTTTCAGCCCGATTTTTTCCAGCGCCGGGTAAACGACAAACGTCAAAATCGGCACCCAAATCATGACCAGCACTGCCCCCGCGGATTGCATCGTTTCGCCGTTGACCAGAAAATCGTTCTTCCACTTCCAACACGGCACCATGGAATTTCCTTGCAGCACCCACGTTGTGTTGACTTGATTGAACAAAGCCCAAAACATCGGCACCGTGACGAAGATCATAAGGATTTGCCGGACCGATTTGAAATCAGCCAGCGAAAAATCCGAGAATTTGGACGGCGGTCGTCTAACATATTTATTCCTACCCAGCCAAAAAATAAGCGTTGCAAGCGCCATGAAAATTCCCGGAATGCCAAATGCCCACCGATAGCCCGCTTCGCGCCGGACGATCGGGATAATAAAAAATGCGGCCGCCGCCCCAAGATTTATCGCCCAATAAAACCATCCATAAACCTTCGTCAGCGCGCGCTCATCCTGCGGCTCGAATTGGTCGCCGACCAATGCCGATACGCACGGTTTAATGCCGCCCGCCCCAATCGCCAGCAAAGCCAGTCCACAAAACAACCCAGTGCGAGTCGCGCCAAACGCCGCCATGCAACCGTGCCCCAGGCAATAAAACAGCGAGATGCTCAGAATCGTCAAATACCGTCCCCAATAACGATCCGCGAGCCATCCGCCAAAGAGCGGCAGAAAATAAACCGCCGTTCCAAAATAATGCACCACCTCCGTGGCCCCATCGCCGCCCATCTTCATCCGGTCTTTGAGGTACAGTTCCAGGATTCCCAGCACACCGTAGTAGCTAAACCGCTCGCAAGCTTCATTGCCGATGATGTATTTGACTTGCCTCACCGGTGCAGCCCCCAGCAAAGCGGGTCCCTCTTATTTAACAACAATGTCGTTTCCGCATTCACATAAGCCGCGCCGGTTATCGTCGGAATAATTTGATCGCCCACCCGCCGGTAACTCGCCGAGAACCGGCTGCCGGTAATGCTCTCCTGGACCCATCGCTCGCCTTCCTTCAATTTTCCGTCCGCCGCCAGGCACGCAACCTTCGCGCAAGTCCCCGTGCCGCACGGCGAACGATCGTAAGCCTTCCCCGGGCAAAGGACAAAGTTCCGGCTATGCGGCGCCCCAAACAATTCAATGTGGTCAACCTCCGGAAACCCCTGCGCGTTGATCGCCTTCCGCACGCGCCAGCTAAAATCCGTCAACATCTCAACATTGCCAGGCTCGATGGTCAGCCCATGCTTCTCCACCAAATAAAACCAATTCCCGCCCCACGCGACATCCCCCATAATCACCCCAATGTCCGGCACTTTGATTGTAACATCCCTGGCTTTGCGGTAGCTTGCCACGTTGGTCACGGAAACAGTTCCGTCCTCGTGGAGAACGGTGCCGACGACCCCCACTGGAGTTTCAATTTTGTGTTCGCCCGGCTTAATTCTGCCCATGTGCGCAAGAGTAACAATCAGACCAATGGTCCCGTGTCCGCACATTCCCAAATAACCAACATTGTTAAAAAAAATAATTCCCGCCGCGCATGATTTATCCGCCGGCTCGACCAAAATTCCGCCAACCAGCACGTCCGAACCGCGAGGCTCGTTGACGACTGCGGAGCGATACAAGTCGTGATGCTGGCGAAAGTCCTTAAGCTTCTCGGCGGCATTCTCGCCGCGCAACGAAGGCCCGCCGCTGACAATGATCCGCGTCGGCTCCCCCGCCGTGTGCGAGTCAATGACGTGAATTCGCTTCATGTTGCCGGCCGCGTGGCGATGCCCTGATGAATGATCTTCAGGACTTGTTCCCGCTCCGCGCCCGCCAGCGGCAGTCGTGGAGGCCGCACCCATTCCGCACCCAATCCGCATTCCTGGACCGCCAGCTTGATGTATTGGACGAATTTCGTGCTCGTGTCCAAATGCAGCAATGGCGTGAACCACTGATAAAACTCGCGGGCCTTTTGCCATTCACCCTCGCGCGTCAATTGCCAGAAATACTGGTTCTCGCGCGGAAATGCGATGCCGCTCCCCGCAACCCATCCATCGATCCCCAAAATGGATGCCTCCAAAACCAGATCATCGACTCCGGTAAAAATTGCGTAGCGATTCCCCACTCGATTGCGCACATCGGTAATGCGTCGCACATCCCCGGAGCTTTCCTTCAGCGCGACAAAATTTTTCTCGTCCGCGAGTTGGTCGAGCATCGCCGGCGTAACGTTATTCGCGTAGCTGACCGGGTTGTTATAGATCATCATCGGAAGGCCGCTGCAATGCGCCACCGCGCGGAAGTGCGCAAGCGTCTCGCGTTCGTCGCCCTTATACAACATGGCCGGCATTACCATGACGCCGTCCACGCCCAACTTCTCCACGTCGCGCATATAAGCGCAACTCTCCTCGCTGCTGCTTTCCGCAACGCCGCTCAACACTGGAACGCGTCCCCGCACGGCTTTGACCATGGCCTCGATAAACGTCCGTTTCTCCGCGCGCCGCATCGGTTGATTTTCCCCAAGTGAACCCAGAAAGATAAGTCCGCCCACGCCCGACTCGATCAAAACATCCGCATGTCGGGCCGTGGCTTCGATGTCGATGGAAAAATCGCGCTTAAGTTGGGTGGTGATCGCCGGGAAAACAC
>DATAXU010000123.1:0-10975 GCA_036272955.1 Verrucomicrobiia bacterium | reverse complement strand
CGCCTCCGTTTTGCGCTTCGAAGATTCCAAATGCCGCCCGTAAGCGTAATACGCCGCGCACGCCCCCTCCGCCGAAACCATCGTCGCCCCCAGCGGATGGTCCGGCGTGCATTGCTTCCCAAACGCCGGGCAATCGTGCGGTTTCTTCACGCCCCGCAAAACCAGCCCGCTGATGCAACTCGCCGGCTCCTGCGTGTCGATTTCCTTCACGTCAAAAATCCGCTCCGCGTCGTGGTCCCGGAATTCCCACCGCAATTTATACCCGCTCTTCGGGATCGATCCCACGCCCCGCCATTTCCGGTCGCACACTTCAAAAACCTTGTTGACAAGCTCCTGCGCCACGCGATTCCCTTCCCGGCTCACGACGCGCGGATACTGGTTTTCCACCTCCGCCCTCCCCTGCTCCAATTGCCGCACCGTCATCAAAGTGCCTTCCAGCAAATCCAGCGGCTCGAACCCGGTAATCACAATCGGCACGCGAAACCGCGCCGCCAGCGGCTCATATTCCTTGTAGCCCATCACCGTGCAAACATGGCCCGGCCCCAAAAATCCCTGCACCCGGTTCAATGGCGATTGCAAAATGGACGCGATCGACGGCGGCACCAGCACGTGCGACACAAGAATGGAATAATTCTTGACACCCTGTTGCCGCGCCTGCCAAACGGACATCGCATTGGCCGGCGCCGTGGTCTCAAAACCAATCGCGAAAAACACCACCTTTTTCTCCGGGTTCGCCCGCGCGATTTTCAGGCAATCCATCGGCGAATAAACAATCCGGATGTCCGCCCCCCGCGATTTCAAAATAAGCAAATCCGCCTGCGACCCCGGCACGCGCAGCATGTCCCCAAACGAGCAAAAAATAACGTCCTCCCTCCGCGCGATGGCGTGCGCCTTGTCAATCATTTCGAGCGAAGTCACGCACACCGGGCACCCCGGCCCATGCACAAGTTCCAGCCCTTCCGGCAGCAAATGGTCGATGCCATACTTGACAATGGAATGCGTTTGCCCGCCGCAAACTTCCATCAGCACCCACGGCCGCGTGACCGTGCGGCGGATTTCTTCAACGACCTTTTGCGCCAGCGCTTCGTTGCGATATTCGTCCAGGTATTTCATGGCGGGCTTTCTCCAATGGGCTGCGGCGATTGCACTTCCGGCACGTCCAGTTCGCCCAATTGCTTGAGTTCTTCCAACAGCCGATACGTCCGCGCCGCTTCCTCTTCGTCCACCTTGCTCAGCGCGAACCCGACATGCACCAAAACGTAATCGCCGTTTTTCACTTCGGGTGTGTATTCAAAACAAACCTGCTTGACCACGCCCCCGAAATTGGCGCGCCCCATGCGCACGCCTTCCTCGTTGGTCGCGATCTCGAGAACTTTTCCTGGAATGGCAAGGCACATGGTATTTAGAAACGTTTTTCGTGATGTTCAGAATGAAACTCCGCGTGCGCTCCCGCCGCCACCAGCGCCACGCCGCCAACAACATTCCCCAGCAGCACCGGCAGCGTGAACCCCATCAGACAGCCGCCAAAAGAAATCCCTCCCGTCAATGCCCGATAAAACGCCGGCGCCGATCCCGCCACGATGTGCGGAAACTCCCCCAACCCCACCAGATACGCCAGCAACGCGATGACAGTGACACGCGCCGTTTCCGCGAATGGCAATAGCCAGATCATCAGCGCGATCAGCCACCCGGCCAGTGTCGCCCGCAAAAATGTGACGAAAAACGGATGCAGAAATTCCCGTTGCGCAATGGCCGAAAGCGACGCGCGCGTGTCATTGTCAAACACATTCGTATGACTGATGAGCAATGCGAAAAGAAATGCCCCAAGAATGTTGGCGAAGAAAACCACCGTCCATAACCGCGCCACGTCGATCACTTTCGTCTTCGCCTTCGGATTCAACAGCGGCAAAATCACCGTCAGCGTGTTCTTGGAGAAAAGCTGCTGCCGCCCCAATATCACAATGACAAATCCAATGGTGTAGCCGAGCTTCGTGACGACCGGCGCCCACGCCGCATTCGGCAGGCGCGAGCGCAGCAGCGCCTCGGCCACGAACGAGAAGCCCATCGACAAACCCGCCGCCAGTCCCGACCACGCCAGCGCCTGGTTGCTCCGCTGAAGCTCGTGCTCGCCCTCGCGATAAACGGCCCCATACACCACCTCCCCCGGAGGCGACGTCCGCTGCTCGATCTCTTTCTCCTGCGCCTGTTCCCCCCGCAGACTGCGGCTTCTGGGCAAACTCATACGCAGCACGCCTCCCGCGTTTCGCGCCGCGCCCCAATCGCTCTCGCCGCGCCCACCACCTGGCCCACCGCAAGTCCGCCGTCGTTCGGCGGAATGCGCTGGTGCCAATACGGGCGCATCCCGTTTTCCCGCAATTTCGCCACCGTCCGTTCAGTCAAGTATCTGTTCTGAAAACAGCCCCCCGTCAGCGCTACTCTTTCGACCCTGCTCGCGCGGGCCATCCCAACCACCATTTCGGCCAATGTATTATGAAACGCGGCCGCAATGTGTTCCACCGCCTCCCCTTTCCGCTGGTCTTGGATGATTTTGCGAATAGCCGGCTCCCAGTCGATAACGCCTCCCATGAATCCATATGGATATACCGCATCGACTCCCCGTTGGACGGCGAATTCCAATTCCATCGCCGCCTCTCCCTCAAAGCGCGAACGGTGGCGGATTCCAAGCAGGGACGCCACAGCGTCAAATAAACGGCCCGCGCTGGAGGTCACCGGCGCGTTGACGCCATTCGCCAGCATTTGCCGTAGCATGTGCAACTCCGGCCCCGAAAATTCCCGCAGCGGCAACAATTCACGCCGCGCAAAAAGGTCGCGGCCAAAAATCTCCCACAGCAACCCCAGCGCCGCCCGGCGCGGCTGCTTGATTGCCGCCTCGCCGCCCGGCAGCCGGAAATTGCGGAAATGCGCAAAGCGGGTAAACGGCGGCTCCGTCGTTTCATTGACAATAATAAATTCCCCGCCCCAAATCGTCCCGTCCGATCCCAAACCCGTCCCGTCCCAGGACACTCCCAGCACCGGCCCCTCCAACTGGTTGTCCGCCATGCACGCCAGCACGTGCGCGTAATGATGCTGCACACCCGCCAGCGGCACTCCGAGGGTTTTTGCGTGTTTCGTTGAAAGATATTCCGGGTGCAAATCACACGCCACCGCCTCCGGTTCGACCTCGTACAGTGTTCGCAAATCGGTCGAAACCCGGCGAAATGCCGACAACGCTTCGGGCGTCTCCAAATCGCCGATGTGCTGGCTGGCAAAAACATCGTTGCCAATTCCCAATGCCACACTGTTCTTCAAGTGCGCTCCCACCGCGAGAATCGGCGGCACGGAAATTTTTAAGTGAATAGGCAACGGCGCATAACCCCGCGCACGGCGCAGAATTTGTTCGCGCCCCAGCAACACCCGCGCGACGGAGTCATCGACATGCCGGACAATGGGCCGATTGTGAACCAGCAAAACGTCCGCGACACCGCGCAACCGATCCACGGCCGCGAGGCCATCAATGCAAATCGGCTCATCGCTCAGGTTCCCGCTCGTCGCGACAACCGCGCAACCCAGTTTCCGCATAAAAATGTGATGCAGCGGCGAATACGGCAGCATGGCCCCCAAATACGGATTGCCCGCCGCGACGGCGGCCGTGTCAATTCGACGGCGCAATAAAACAATCGGCGCCTCGGCCGATCTCAACAGCCGCTCCTCGATCTCGCCCACTTCACAAGCGGCCCTGATCGCCTTCAGATTCGGAAACATCAGCGCAAATGGCTTGTATTCCCGGCGCTTTCGTTCGCGCAACCGCTCAACGGCGTTTCGGTTGCCCGCGTCAACGATCAATTGAAACCCGCCAATGCCCTTGAGCGCCAATATCTGCCCATCCCGCACCGCTCCCACCGCCATGGACAATGCCTCACCCCCCCGGCATAGCGTCGTTCCCTCGGGATTCCAAAGTTCCAATTGCGGCCCGCAAACCGGGCACGCATTCGGCTGCGCGTGAAAGCGCCGGCTGGCCGGGTCATGATATTCGCGTTCGCAATCCGGGCACATCGCGAATGCCTTCATCGACGTGCGTGCCCTGTCATAAGGCAGCGCCTCAATGATGCTGAATCGCGGCCCGCAATTCGTGCAATTGGTGAACGGATACAAATACCGGCGGTTGGACGGATCAAAAATTTCACGCAGACAATCGCAGCAAGTGGCAATGTCCGGCATGATGAACGCGCGTTTCTCGCCTACGTTGTCGCTCTCTCGAATCTCGAATTGTTCGTAACCAACAACATCGAGATACGACGCCTCCAAACTTTGGATGATCGCCAGCGCCGGCTTTTCCCTGTCAAGTCGAACCAGAAATTCCCGCAACGTCGCCGGCTCGCCCTCCGCCTCAATCACCACCCCTTGAGGCCCGTTGAGCACCCACCCTTTCAACCCCAGCGACGACGCCAGACGATACACAAAGGGCCGGAACCCGACCCCCTGGACTGCGCCTTGCACGGCGATCTTGATTCGCTCGGCAGTGAGTCTCATAAATTCAAGCGGTCGCAAGACATGGCCCGGGCGCGGCTTGTTCGGCCGCTGGCGTAACAGGTTCCACCTCGAAGCCCGCCAAGTCCGGGCAGGACTCCTCGATCACCTGCCGCACCGCCAGTTCGAGCGTCAACGACGACGACGGGCATGTTTTGCACGTCCCCTGCAATCGCAATCGTGCCACGTCATTTTGAAAACCCAGCAGTTCCACATTTCCCCCGTGGCTTTGCAGGTAGGGCCGAATCTTGTCCAACGCCCCCAGCAGCCGGTCTTCCAAACTCACTGGATGCAACCCGTGAATCAGCAGCAACCCCCGCACAAGTTTGTCCCGGAGCAGCGCTTCCCGGACTTTTTCGCCGTCGGCCCCCGTATTCTTGACAAGTTGCATGACCCGCCCCAGGCCGTCGCCGTAGAGGGTCAGCAGGGAACGGACGCATTCGTCGAGCAGTTCACGCGCTTGCGTGTCGGGCAGCGCTTCGATTCGCTGGATCAATTCCTGGATGCGCTTTCCGTCCCGGTTCAAATCGCTGTTCATGGTTTTTAGGCGGTCGAATGGCTCGGCGTTGAATGGATAAATTGGACGGATTTGATTTCGAATTCGTGGCCTTTGACGGCGTCGGCTCCCCGGCTGCAACGCGGACACTGCAAGGTGGGGACCAACGTTCCCGCTATCGCCCCCTCCCAATATTTGGGCGGTCCCTCGTAATTGCAGTGTAGGCAATGAACCACCGCGGCGCATGGTTCAATCTCCAGCTCCGCTTTTTCCATCACCGTTTCACGCGTGATGGAATGGAAGCAAAAACGCAACTGCTCCTCTTCCACGCACGCCAGTTCGCCCACCCGCAGCCGCACCTTCAAGACTTCCCCCGCTCCCTGCGCCTGGGCAAATTCCAGGACGCTTTCCATGATTTGTGTGGCAAGGGAGAACTCGTGCATTGTGTCTCTTTCAGATCGCCAGCAGCGCCGAAGCGACTTCCTCCACGCCGGCGCGTGTCTTGCAACTCACCGGGATCACCTTGATCGCGGGATTGAGCGTGTGAACGTCGCGGGTCAATTCCTCGATGCTCACCCCCATCGCCTCCGCCAGGTCCGTTTTGTTGATGACCACAATTTCAGCCCCCAAAAACATGTGCGGATGTTTCTTCACCATGTAAGGCCCTTCCGTCACGCTGACCACAACGACCCGCGCCTTGGACCCCAGCGGAAATTCCGCGGGACAAATCAGGTTCCCGATGTTCTCGATGAAGATCAGCCCGGTCTTGCCAAGGTCGATTTTCTTGAGCGCCTTGCCAACGAGGTTCGCGTCGAGATGGCATCCGTTGACCGTGGCGATCTGCACCACAGGCACGTCTTGCCCCGCGACTTTGTCGTAGTCCGTGCTCACGGATGCGTCTCCGTTAAAAACGGCCACGCCGATCTTCGGTTTTAATTTTTCCACCAGCCGTGAAATGAGCGTGGTCTTGCCGGAACCAATCGCGCCCATGAAATCAATGGCCGTGATGCCGCGCCGGTCGAGCACCGCGCGATTTTCCTTGGCGAGCTTGGCGTTTGCCTCAAGCAAACTGTGCTCAAGCTCGATGTCGTAGATTTCCTCCGGCGAGGCTTGAATTGTCGGTATGGTAGTGGTCGTGGTAGTCATGGATTTGTAATAGGTTATTTCTTGGCCAGGCCCATCAAGGCCGTTGGCGTGTGCAGTTGTTGAAGAGTTTTTCCCTTGCCCAGGTACATATGCACCCCGCACGGCAGGCACGGATCGAAACTCCGCACCGTCCGCATGATGTCGATGCCCTTGAATTTATCCGGCCCGTTTTCCTCGAATATCGGCGTGTTTTGAACCGCGTCTTCGTATGGCCCCGGCGTCCCGTAAATGTCCCGCGGGTTGGCGTTCCACGGTGTCGGCGGGTACGGATGATAATTGGCGACTTTTTGATTGCGGATGACCAGGTGATGCGAGAGCACCCCGCGCACCGCTTCGTGGAATCCGCATCCAATGGCTTCCTCCGGCACTTTGAACGGCGTAAAGGTCTCCGTCCGTCCCGATTGGACCAACTTGAGCGCCTGCTCCACGCAATACAGCGCTATCGCCGCCGAGTAGGCCTGGAAATACGTCCGGGCACGGTCGCGTTCAATGGCGTTGCTCCATTTGGGTATCTTCCATTCGAATTCCACTTCCGGTTTCAACGCCGTTTTCGGCAGGCGAATTTTCACACTGTTCCCGGTGGCTTTCACGTAACCGCGATCCACCAAACCCGCGAGCGCCGTCGTCCAAAGCCGCGCGATGGGGCCTCCGCCCGTGTCAAGCGCAAGGTGGGCGTCGGTCCGTTTGTCGTACCATCGCGGCGACATGACCCATGTGTAATTCCCATTGAAATCCCGCTTTTGCGGTTTCGGAATCGTCGTTTGATTCCACGGATGCCGCTTGTCCACCGGGTTGCCCAACGGATCGTTCTTCACAAAAACCTCGCCCGTATCCGCCCAATCCTCGTAGTACGAAGAGCCAAGAAGGATCCGAATGCCAAGGTTGATATCGACAAGATTGGTCGTCACCAGCTTGCCATCCACGACGATCCCCGGCGTCACGAACATCTTTTTGCCCCAGGCATCCATGTTTTTGTACGTGTAATCGCAGAAGGACGGGTCCTGGAAGGATCCCCAGCAACCGAGCAGCACACGGCGCTGGCCGACTTTCTCGTAGCCCGGCAGTGCTTCGTAGAAGAAATCAAACAGATCGTCGTGCAGCGGCACCACTTTCTTCATGAACTCCACGTATTTCATCAGCCGCACCAGATAGTCCGTGAAAACCTGGATCGAAGGCACCGTTCCCACCCCGCCCGGATACAGCGTCGAGGGATGCACATGGCGTCCTTCCATCAGGCAGAACATTTCCCGCGTCATCCGGCTGACTTGCAGCGTCTCCCGGTAAAACTCCCCCTCGAACGGATTCAGCGACTTCATTATGTCCGCAATCGTTCGATAGCCATGATCCTTCGCATGGGGCGCCTCCGTCTTCAGCGCCTTTTCCCAGACTCCCGGGTTGGTTTCCTTCACCATCAGTTCGCAAAAATCCACTCCCACCAGGTTGTCCTGGAAAATATTGTGGTCGAACATGTATTCCGCCGCCTCGCCCAGATTGACGATCCATTCCGCCAGCGGCGGCGGCTTGATCCCGTAAGCCATGTTCTGCGCATAGACCGAACAGGTGGCGTGATTGTCCCCGCAAATGCCGCAGATGCGGCTGGTGATGAAATGCGTGTCGCGCGGGTCTTTGTTCTGCATGAAAATGCTGTAGCCGCGAAATATCGACGACGTGCTGTAGCATTCGACTACTTTCTTGGCGGCAAAATCGATCTTCGTGTAAATGCCCAGGCTGCCCACGATGCGCGTGATCGGGTCCCAGGACATTTCAACCAGGTTGGAAGATTCTTTTTGCGGCGCGCGTCGGGGTGGGGTTTCAAGTATGGCCGGCATAGTATTGTTCTCCAGTTAATGTTGGTGATTGTGATTGTGGTCGTGATTATGACCGTTTCCGTTGGCATAATATTTCGGCTCATAACCCGTGTCCAAATCCGGCCGCGCATGACGCCACTTGGGCTCCTGGTTCACCGTGTGATTGGTGATGGCGCGTAGTTTCCGAATGAGACCGCCGTATATATTGCTGGCAAAAGATGAAACCGCCGACCCCGGGGGCGCATCCATGAACGGCATGAATTTATCGGGAAAACCCGGCATCGTGCAGCCGATGCATATGCCCCCCACGTTCGGGCAGCCCCCGATTCCATCCATCCAGCCACGCTTGGTGACGTTGCAATTCACAACCGGCCCCCAGCACCCAATCTTGACCAGGCACTTGGGCGAACCGTATTCGTGCGCAAAATCGCCCTGCTCATAATAACCAGCCCTGTCGCAGCCTTCATGGACCGTCTTTCCAAAGAGCCAGGTCGGCCGCAAATGGTCGTCCAGCGGGATTGTCGGCGCCAGGCCCGCCACCTGGTAAAGCAGGTAAAGCAGCGTCTCCATCATGTTGTCCGGCTGCACCGGGCAACCCGGCACATTGACGATCGGCAACCCGGCCTTGGATTTCCAATTCCAGCCCAGGTAATCCGCCAGGCCCATCGCGCCGGTGGGATTTCCCTCCATCGCGTGAATTCCCCCAAATGTCGCGCACGTTCCGGCGCAAACAATCGCCGTCGCCTTGGGCGCAAGCCGGTCGATCCATTCGTTGGTGGTGATCGGCTGTCCCGTTTGGGCATCGGTCCCCATCGCCGCCCAATAACCCTCCGATTTGATCTTTTCGTTCGGCACCGACCCTTCCATCACCAAAACAAAGGGTTCAAGCCGCCCTTCGGCGGCCATGTGCCACCATTTCATGAAATCATCGCCCACCTCGTAGGCGAGCACCGGATTGTGCAAATGCACCTTGGGCAGGCCCGGAATCGCCCCCATGACGACATCCTCGATACTCGGCAGCGTTGCCGCCGTTACCGAGACCGAATCGCCGTCGCAACTCAACCCCGTGGTCATCCAAATGACGTGTATTTCCTTGACCGCCGGCACATGGTCGGCCCCAACAGTTACTTTTGAGTCCATCATATTGCCTCCCTTTCTTTTACATTTTGCGAATCCGCATATACCGCCGTAGCTCCGGCAGCATGATGAGCGTGCAAATGATCGCTATCCCGACGATCACTGCCGCGACGATGACGATGACTTCCACAGTAGTACTCATAGTTTTACTTTCCCTTTCACGCCGCCTCCTTGACGAGCGATTCAATCATTGCGATGGCCTGCGGGACCGCCGCGCCAACTTCCGCGCTCAATCCCATTTCACCGTTGTCACGTTCCAAAACCGCTGGTTCGCAGCCCACCAAATACAATTTCCCCTTCACGCCGCCGAGCGAATGCGCCATTTGGATGACCGCAACCGGGTTCATCCTATGCGCATCGACCGCCCCTTCGTTCAAACCTTCGACGCAAGGCTCTATAAGGTAAAGGGTTCCAGGCGGCTGGCCGCGCCCGACGGCATCCACAAGGATGACCGTGTCGTAACCGTCCGTAAGCGCATACGCCAAATCGTAGCTGCGGATGCCAAAGTCCGTCACCGCGACAGCCGCCCCGTCAAAAGCGCCCGGTTTCAATTGCCGGACGACCTCGCACCCAAAGGCATCATCCCCCTGAAAAATGTTCCCGATTCCCGCCACGAGGATCCTTTTCATACCGATTCCACCTCCTCCACCAGGTAAAAGAAGCGATGCCCCGGCTGACGCGCCATGCCCAGGTCCTTTCCCGGGTCATCCTCCAGCACCAACGCCAGGTGAACGCGATCCTCCGCGTCCTGCTCAATGGCCTCAATAATGGCAATTTTGCCCGAAAGCATCATATCCATCGCGTCCGCCCGGTTCTTAGGTCGAATCCGCACCTTCCCCCCCGTCCTCAACTCCCGCCCGTCCGCAAGAACAGTCTCCAGCGGCTTGTTCGGGTTAAAGAACTGCATGACGCCATGCATTTTCATAAGACTCTCCGCTCCAGCAGTTTCCGTTCGCTCCAAAAGCCGCCGGGCGTATTCATCCACGTTCCGCATCTCCCGTTTTTCGCTATCCGTCATGGTAAGCACCCGCAAAGTCAGCATTTCGTCAATTTCCGTCCCATCAAAGAAACTCCCGACGCTCTGCGGCGCAATTTGTGGATAATCGTAAAGAATAATAGGCGAAGACAGCATGGTCCGCCCGTCCTCCACCAAAACCGGAAACGTCCCAATATTCCGGCATTTTAGACGAATTTCTTCGAATTTCTCACTTCTTTCCAGCATGGAAAGGAACCCCCCCTTCTTCGCCCGCAAAATAGTATGGGTCGAAGCGAACGTCCGCATCAGAACCCCTTGCTGGTCCTTGCACAATATTTCATCCAAACCCGTCCGATTCAAAACCGTCACCGTAATCTTGAAAACCCCCTCACCCACCTCCGTCCCCTGCGCCTCCACCACCCCCTTCACCGCCTCGCTCCGCCGGACAATCGCCGCCGTCGCCGAAATCGCCTCGGTAGTCCGCGATGCCGGAAACGAAAACCGCGAACTTGTCCCCAGCGAAACCGTCACCTCCCTCTCAATCGCCTCCTGCCAGGATTGATGCAACGTCCCGTTCACCGAAAGTTCCGGCGCCACCTGAAACGACCCATCCCTCTCAGAAATCACACCCACCTCCCGCCACATCGGTTGCAGAAACCTCACCGTGACTTCCACCTCCGGCGCCTCCCCCTTTTCCTCCAGCAAACATTCCGTCTGAATCAAACAAGGCTCCGCCCCATTCTCGGAATCGCTGTAGTCCTGCGGATAGACGCGTCCAAACGTAAACCGCTCCCGGCAATTCTTTTTTGACGACGCCCGGTACGGGTAAAGAATGTACCCCTCGTAAAGGACAGCGTTGACAATGTCATCCAGCGTCGAAGAAGT
>DATAXU010000122.1:0-28781 GCA_036272955.1 Verrucomicrobiia bacterium | reverse complement strand
GTGGAGTCTCCCGACAAAATCTTGAGCGATTGGGTCGTCAAAAGCTACCGGCCAGTCCAGCCCTGAGTCACAACTGGTTCCAGTTCACCGGCAGCAGCAGCATGGCGCCGCCGACGCGATTGTAGTCGTTCATTTGATTCGGCGGAACGCTTTGTCCGATGTCGCCCGGCGAAAGCGTGAAAAGCATCGGCACCTGCCAATGCCAGTACTCGACATGCCCGTCCGCGAAGGACAGGTTCGCCCCCTGGTCGTGGCGGTTCGAGGGCATGTCCCACCAAGTGTTCGCCTCGTAATTGGGCATCGGGTATCCAAATTGCGAATCCCACAGCGTGTCTTCGTTCTCGTCGATAAAGACAAAAGTCCGCGTTGGCGACGGATTTTGAATGTCAGTGGTTTTGAAGAAGCACGGCTGCACCACATCCACCGGAATCCCGGACTCGTTGGGATCCGGCAAGTTGCCCAATCCATTGACGGACTGGCTCATGTTGTAACTGCGGGTCCGCAAAATCGGAAGCGGATTATCGCTGGCGTCCATGACCGTCGAGACGTCCGCGGGGCAATGATAAATCCCGACTTGCTTGTTGTAGGGATAAAGCAGCCCCCGCGTAATATTGATCGTATTGGTGTCAAAGCGCGCCTGGCCTTCGCACCAGGAGAGCTGGTCCATGTTCGCCATGCTGCCATTCGATACCCCGGTTGAAATATCATCGTTGGGCGCCAGCATCTCCGCAAAATCTCCGGAATACAAATGCCAGCAAATTTGCAGTTCGTGGAGATTGCTCATGCAGTTGACCTTTTTCGCCTGGTCCTTCGCCCTCGCCAATGCCGGAAGCAGGAGCCCCGCAAGGATGGCAATAATCGCGATGACAACCAGCAATTCGATCAGCGTAAAACCCGCCCGCAGACACCGGCTGGCGCCCGGCAGTCCCATACAGCCCCACCTTGGCATGGTTGAATGGCTACGCATGAGCTTTGATGAGATGCTACACTTACAGAAGTCATCCCAAAAAATCCAGCAAATTCGCGCGGAATTCGACTAACTTGCGGCCTCTCCGCCCTGTGAGTAATACGCATCGATCTTCGCGGATACATCCTTGAAACTCATGTCGTTCTGATAAATCGTCTTGAAGTGCTCGATGGCCTCTTCCTTCTTGCCCATTTTTTCGAGCACCGAACCCAGGGCGTAAATCAGCTCCTTTTTCTCCTCATCAAAACCGACTTTTTCCTTGAGCGCCATTTGCAACGTGTTGGCCGCCATGTCGTACATCCCGCGGCGGGCCAGGCATTGGCCCATGTAATTCATGGCAAGGAGACGTTTGCTGGGATTTCCCTGCGCCTTTTGGAATTCCGGTTGCGCCTCCGAAATACGGCCCAGCTTAAAGTAAAGCTCCCCCAACTCAAACCGGATGAGCAGGTCATTGGGATAACGGTCCGCCCGCTGCTTGGTTTCCGCCAGAAGATACGTGTCCCGCTCCTTTTGGATTTCCGCCAGTTTTTCCGCGTAGTCGGGGGCATCCTTGTTCAACGAGGCCAGTGCAGCCTCGAATTTTTTCACCGTCGTCTCCGAAATCGCCTTCAAAAGCGACGAATCGGACGCCCCTTCCTGGGCGACGATGCGGTTGTAGGCTTCCAGCGCGCTGTCATAATCCTTTCGCTGCGCGTGAAGCTCGGCAATCGTGCGCAGGATCTTGAAATTGTTCGGCTCATTTACCAGGCGCGCCTCGTTCTCCTTGATCATCCGGATAGTGACATCCTCGGTCTTGATCTGGCGACTGGCCTGCTCCAACGCAACCGCTTCATCCTTGTTCTTAAGAATATCGCGATACGACCCCGTCCCGCCCGACAACGCCTCGTATCCACCTTCCGCCAGGGTTTTGCGGGCCGAAATATCCTTGAGTTCATCCACCAGCCGCAAATCATTGGGATGCTGGCGCATCAAATCCGAGAGAATCATTTCCGCCTTCTCGCCCTGTCCGCTTGCTGAGTAAGCGCGGGCGAGGTTCTTTTGGGATTCCTCGTCCTTGGGCGAATTCTTCACCACGATTTTGAGCGAGAGCACGGCCGTCTTGGGCAAATCCGCGGCCATGGCCGCATCCGCCAGGAGTTTGTGGGCGGAGGCATTATTCGGATCGCTATTAAGGACTTGCTCCGCCGTTTTGAGGGCATCGAGCGGATTCTTCATCAACTCAATTTGCCCCTTGGCGATCAACGGGGAGGAGCCGGCGCCGCTGAGCATTTTTTTGAAAAACGTGCTGCCGCCCGCGTTCTTTTGCGCCTGGGCGGCCCTCAAAGCTTCGCGGCAATCATAAAAGGCGGGTTCCTGCGCGAGGACATGGGTGAAACGGTCCACGGCATAGTCGAAATTTCTCCGGTCGAACGCGACTTTTCCTTTTTCGTATTGTTCGCGCACCGGACGCGGAATCTGGTTGAGCGTTTTTTCTGCCATGGAATTATTTTATATGCCCTTCCCCGCAAAAATCCACAGGAAAAGATGCGTTAAAAGTTCGCGCGCAACGCTTCGTAGGGCATCGCTAAAGCACCATAACAGCCCAGCCAACGATATTGATGGACACATGAAAGGCCTACGTGTGCAGGATAGTCTGTCCATGGTCCGACGCCAGATAGGCAAAAAAAGAGGGCAACCCGCTCGGATTAATCAATAATATATAGCTATATTTTAGCTACTTTTTGATTGCTTTATGCTTAACCATAACGTAGTCTCTTGTTATGGCTGACAATAAAAAACGCACAATGACGCTTAATCTGACTGCGCGTGAAATGGCGGTGCTGGAGGAGTTGGCGGCAAAGAAAGACCTGAACAAAACCGGCGTGATGCGGCTCGCGCTGCGGCTCTTGCAGGCGGTGGATGCCAAAATCCAGGCGGGACAGAAACTGATGTTTGAGGACGAGAAGACCAAGGAAAAAGGCGAGTTGCTGATGCTTTGATATGACTGAATCACAGGTTTATTTGCGAAAGATCGCCAGCAATCAAATGGTGGATGCCAGTTTGTTTGATGAAATCACAGACGAACATCTGGGGATGTGGAAAAACACCTGGGTGCCGATGATGGAAGCCTACTGTCAGGGACGGGCCGAAGCGGAAAGCCCGAGGACAGTCAATGGAACTGGAAATGGAAGGCGGAGAAATGGCGGCCGTATTTGAAAAATCATTCCTTTGCCGTTGTCTGTGAAAAAGAACTGCAAGGCTTGATGGTGGCGAGTGATGTGAAATCGGCCCGGATTCAAGCGCAGTTCGGCAAACCGATTGTGTATGTGGAACTGTTGGCGGCGGCGCCGTGGAATCGGTCAAAGATTCAGAGGCCAAAACGGTTTCACGGCGTGGGCACGGTGATGATGACGGCAGCCGTTCAGTTGAGCATTGATCTGGACTATAAAGGGCGGGTTGGGCTGCATTCGCTTCCGGGAGCGGAATCATTTTATCAAGACGAATGTGGAATGACACCACTCGGAAATGATGCCGCCTATGGGAATTGGATTTATTTTGAAATGACAGAGAAACAGGCGGAGCTGTTCCGCCAAAAATGAAAGGAAATATGGAACTCACACATTCAAAGGAGTGGTATGAGCAACGCATCGCCCGTGAAGGCGATGCCGACATTGGCGCGGGGACCTTCGCTGCCTTCCGCGAGCCGACAGTCGTGCCTGCCCAGGCAGCACTTATTGACACCCGGATCGCCTTCGGAACGTTTGTCGAATTGTGGCGGCGCAATCGCGGTTGGGACGCGATCAAGCTGGCTGAGGCAGCGGGCGTGAATCCCGAGGAAATTCTTGAAATTGAGCACAGCCCGCAATCCGAACCAGAGCCAAATGCGGTTTTTCGACTGGCAGCAGTCTTTGAAATACCCTCCAAAATCCTAATGGAACTGGCGGGGTTGATCGAACCGCGCACACCCGATCTGCGGAAAGCGGCCGTCCGCTTTGCCGCCCGCTCCGAATCCGTGGCCGCGTTGAACCCGCATGAGCGCGAGGCCTTCGAGGCTTTTGTCTCGACCATCGCGGGAACCGCCAGGAAATAAAAATGAAACTTTGGTTAACCGCGCGTAAATAAGCCAAAGGGATGGAATAACCTTTATTATTGGCAAGTTTTTCGTTGACAATCCAGCAGTAATCATTACAATCAGGAAAAGGATTGGTTATGCGAAACTCTAAGTCGGCTTTCACCCTCATCGAACTCATTGTCGTTATTGCCATCATCGGAATTCTGGCGGCGCTTCTCGTTCCGGCCATTGTGAAGGCCAGAACCGAGTCTCAGAGAAAGCTTTGCCAAACGGAGGAAACCGGATTGATTACGGCCATCGGCAGCTATCTCTCCACTTACAGCCGCCTGCCGGTTTCAACAAACGCTGTCAACGCCGCGGCAAACTCCGATTTTACCTTCGGCACCAGCTTGACCGCAGCCGCCGGTCAGCTTTCCGGAATGCCGGCAATCCCGGGCGCTCCCGACGGCATAATCACTTCCAGTTCTACCTATCAAAACAACAATTCAGAGATAATCGCGATTCTGCGGGACGATGGTTACTTTCCCGAGTCCGCCAGTGGGCAACAGCATATTTATAACCCGCAGCAAACGGATTATAACCCGGGTAAGATGGCAAATGGCCCGACGACCACCGGGACCGCGCCCGGCTCGCCGGGAATCGGCGCCGACGATATTTTCCGGGACTTTTGGGGCCTGCCTTACATGGTCACGCTCGATCTTAGCGGGGACAACCGGGTTTTCGATCCGTACCTGAGCCAAATGTATCAAAACCAATATCACGGCGCCCCCTTACTGACGCCAGGATTCGCCGTAATCTGGTCGCTGGGCCCCACCCGCCAAATCAATCTGACCCTTGGTTCCCAAAACCCAGTGAACAAAGGCGCAGTGACCAGCTTTTAATCCCAATCCCGCCGATTTCTCTTGCATTCCCATTAAATTGTGTTATTACGCCCTTGTGTGCCTCGGGGCGTTTGAGGCGTGTTCTTTGGCAGCGCGGGCAGCCGTCGGATGGAAACAGACAGACCGCGCGCGTTTAGCGTTAATCACGCTCAATCAAGGTTAATCACGCTCAATCAAGGTTAATCACGCTCAATCAAGGTTAATCACGCTCAATCAAGGTTAATCACGCTCAATCAAGGTTAATCACGCCCAATCAAGGTTAATCGCGCTCAATCAAGGTTGCGTGCGTTTTTTATTGCGATTCAAGCAGATAGAAACCGGAGGCGTTGGTGGGCGAGTACGGGACGGTGGCGTTGAAGTTGCCGCTGCCGTCGAACGTGTTGGTGACAATCGGGGTCCAGTCGTTGAGTGGCAGCGCCACGTTGGTGGAAGTCAGGACGTAATAGGTTCCGCCGGCGGTGCCGTTGGTGCCGCTGAAGACAAGGGTGCTGGTTCCCTTTTGGAGGGTCACAGTGGTGATTTTTGTCACCGTGTTGGTCACGGGGGGAGCGGCGGTAATCACCAGTTGGACGGCGGTGCCGGCGGCGTTTTCCTGGAGGGAGGCGGTGTAGTGGGCGGGGACCGTGCCGAGAATGAAGTCGTAGCCGGTGATGGGGGCGATAGATTGGATCAGCGTGTTTGTGGTGGGAGGATGTGCAATTTGCGGCAATGCGGTGACGTTAATGGTGTCGCTCGTGCCACTAATGGTCAGTGCGCTGGTGACGACTGGCACAGCGGATTCCCCGACGGCCAGATTTAGGGTCGTATCGTTCAGGGTAATGCTCCCGATGGGCTGTGACGCGGTGCCGATTGAACCGGCTTGAGAGGTCAGGCTGAGGGTTCCGGTGGTAAGCGTGATTGCGCCGGAGGAGTTGCCGCTTTGGTCGGAGATGTTCGCGGCGGCGAGGGTTGCGCCGGTGATGTTGAGCGTCGCGGAAGGATAGACAGTTCCCCCGAGGTGGTTCCCCAATTGGAGAGTGGAATTGACCACGACGCTGCCGCCATTGACCAGGTTGAATGCGCATGTCATCGGCTCGGCGCCGCTGGTGGAGTTTTGGTACGCGACGTACATAGTGTTGACATCCATCTTTCCTGCGCCCATGTTGAATGTGGCGGTGATGGGGCCTGCTCCGGTGCTTGTCTGGCCGTTGCCCACCACAAGCGTGTTGATCAGAAGATCGGATGACCCTTCGGTTAAATCCACCAGGCCGACGCAGGCGACACCGGAAGAAACTGGAGAATCATCGGCAATAAGAAACTGCGTCACGCGATTGGAGTTGTAGCCGCGAAAGTAATCCGACGGATTATTGCCGGCGAACGCGGGATTGAATATCAGCTCAGTCCCGGACGGCGATTTGGACCGGCCGACGGTGATGGTATCCGCGAAAATGCCGTTGCTGATCCCCAACTCCATGATTCCCTTGCTTTGCACCGCGCTGTCCAGGTTGAACGACCCGTCGTAGATTTCGATGCCTCCCGAGGCGCCGCCGACATTATTCACCGCCGTTGTGGTTGCCTGAACAATATTCGTTTCAGCCAGAATTAATGTGCCGCCCGGATGATCGATACCGCTTTGCGCGCCATAGACCGCAATTTGCAGTTGACCGACGGTGAGATCGAAACTGTTCAGGCCCGAAAGGTCCAAGGTGGACATCGGACTATGACTGGTGCTGGCGCTGCCCTGGGTGATGACCGCGGTGGACGCGGTATTGGTGTCGTAAACCACGAGGGAACCGGTGCCGCTGACCGTGTTGTAGAGGCTTGCGGTGTCCCCGGCATCCGTTTCAGTCCCAGACAGCAGCAACGTTGTGGCGCTGTTGTTTGAAACCGCGAGCGTCACCCCGGAATTGATAACGGTGTTGCGGAATCCGTTCGTCTCGGCGTAAGTCAAGCCCGCCACCGTGAAGGTTTGATCCACGATGTTGTCCACCGAGCCTGCGCCGGAGGAAAAGGACATGCCGGTATTGTCAAAAAATGCCGTATCCGTCGGGCCAGGCGTGCCGGGCAACAGCCAATTGTTGCCGTCGGACCAATTCAAGTCCGAGCCATCGGGGCCATTCCAATAAACGATGCCGCGCGAACTAATCGGACCACTGGTGAGCGTCAACAATATGGACGTCGAGTCCGCGCTTTTGGACAACGTGCCCGTGTAATCGCCGGGAAGAGTGACTTGGAAATTGAAGGCGCCGCCCACGAGAACGATGGGCGTGGCCGACTTGAGCACGCTAACGGTCGAGGGATACTGCTCAATGGGAGGCAGCGACAAAATGTTGAAGATATTAGTCGTCCTGCTGGAGCCGTCCGCCGTGACATTCTCGGCGAAAACGTACGATTCGGCCGGGTTGCCGACCGAGATCGCCGCGTTAGTAAGGTTCAAGGTCGTCAACGGAGCCGCAGCCGTTCCGATGCCGTTGGTGGCCACCAGCAAGCCGCCATTCATATTGATGATGCTGGTAGCTCCCCCGGAAGCGCCCGGTGAGGTGGCTCCAATGGAGCCGGCGCGGATATTATTCGCCAACACCATACCGCCGTTGATGTTGAGCGTACCCACCGGAGCGCCAATGATAACACTGCCCGAAATTCCACCGGCAACCGCCCCGAGGTTAAGGGCGCCGTTGACGATCAATTTGCCGGCGCCGTTCACGGTCATCGTCCCCACGCCGAAACTGTAGAAATTGCCGTCGGAGGCCGCCGGGTTATAACTGATATTGACAGTATTGGCAGTGATGGTCCCCGCGTCGAAAGTCAGCGTGCCCGTCTCTCCAATGGCGTTGAATGTGCCCGCAGAGCCGATGCCCAATTGCAAAGTGTTCACCAGCGCAGTGATCGTCCCGCCGGTAAAATCGTTGGTGCCGGAACCGCCAAAGGTCAAATTGTTTTGCACTCCGTCTCCAACATTCCACAGAGCCACCGCGCCGGCGCTGGCGCCGCCGATGGAAACCGTCGGATTGGAATTCGTGACTTCGGGATTGAAAAATATTCCGCCGCTCGCCCACTGTCGGCCGACTTCAATATAATCCGCCGCGATGGAGTTGCTGACGCCGAGATAAAGGGCCGAACCCGCGCTGTTTCCGTAACCAGCGCTCGTTTCGCTATCACCGGCATCACCGACTTCGAGACCCACCGGTATAAAGTCGCTGGCATCGCTCGCCGTAGAGGACGCTATGATCGTATTGGTCTGGGCGAGATAGACGACGCCGACCGGCTGAAGGACGGTGGTCGAACCACTGCTGTAACCGCCCACGCCCACCAGGAAGTCCAACACGTCCGCGTTGAAGGCGCCCAAGCCGGACATATCGATGGTGGCTTTGGCTGTGGAGGACGAATTGGCGTCGCCAAGGCCAACGTAAATCTGGGCGGCGCTGCCGCTGACATCCAGCGCACCCCCGCCGGTAACTGTCACATTGCCGGTGCTATCGCCGAAATCGGTATTCCCGCTGCCGACCGTCAGCCCGCCGGAACCGACGCTCAGGCTGTCCGTGCTGGGAATGGACGTGTTTTGGTAAGTGCCGTTCGTGTTGTCATAATCCAGCGCGGCGACGGTGACATTGCCGTCAACGATATTATTAATGTTGCCCGAAAGAATGGCGCCCGGTCCTCCACCCTGGACGGAAAGCGCTGAATTGTTCACCGAACCGGACGTGGCAAACTGCGCGGTGTCGCCGGAGTTCGGTTCAGCGCCCAGAGACCAATTGAGGCCATCGGACCAGTTGGTATTTTTGTGCGATGCAATATCCCCGCCTGTCCAGTTGTTCGTCACAGCGGCCACTTTCGTCAGTACCAGTTGGACCGCCAGGCCGTTGTCACCGGACTGGATGCTTCCGGTTAAACCGTCCGGCAAAGTGCCCAAAACAAAATCCAGGTTCCCATTGTTGAAGCCGCTCAAATTCTGAATCTGGGTGCCGGACTGGATCAGTGTAATGACCGAGGACGAAAGAAGCGCCGGGGCGATGGAAGTGATGTTGATGACGTTGCCATTGCTGGCGCTCCCCGTCATCACGTTGCTGGCGTAAACATTCCCGGCAAGACTGGTGACGGCGAGATTGAGCACCGAATCGCTGACCGTCAGGTTGCCGATGGCCCCCGAGGCCGTGCCGATGTTCGGAGTGGTCACGGTGCAGGCGTCCAGCGTGATTGTGCTGGAGGAATTGCTGGTCATGTCAAAAATGCCGTTGGTGGCGGTGAGGGTGCCGCTGGCAATGTTAAAGGTCGGCGTCGAATGCTTCGAACCGCCCAGGTAATGTCCGAGGAAAAGATTGGAATTGACGACCACGTTGCCGCCGTTGAGCAGGTCGAACACACACGTCATGGCCTCGGCGGCGCCGGTGGAGTTTTGGTATCCGACGTACAAATTGTTGACGTTAAGATTGCCGGCGCCCATCTTGAATGTGGCTGTGATCGCGCCCGTGCTGGTGCCCGTCTGGCCGTTGCCCACCACCATTGTGTTAACCATCAGGTCCGACGTGCCCCCGCTCAAGTCCGCCAACCCAATGCAGGCCGCGCTGGAACTTATCCCCGCGTCATCGGCCACGAGAAATTTCGTCACGCGATTGGAATTGTAGCCGCGAAAGTAAGCCGTTGGATTGTTGTCCGCGAAGTCGGGGTTGAATATCAACTCAGTCCCTGACGGTGATTTGGACCTGCCAACCGTAACGACGTCGGCGTAAATTCCATTGGTTATTCCCAGCTCCATGATTCCCTTGCTTTGTTCCGCGCTGCCCGTGTTTGCGCTGCTGTCGTAGATCTCGATTGCCCCGGATGCCCCGGTCGTTGTCGTCGTAACTTCCGTAGTCGCTTCGATAATATTCGTTTTGGCCAGGATGAGCGTGCCGCCGGCGTGGTCCGCGCTTCCCTTCACCGCAATCTGAACCTGGCCGACCATGAGATCGAAATTATCCAGGCTCGACATATCCACAGTGGACATGGGACTGGGCGAAGCGGAGCTACCCTGGCGAATAATGACCGTGGACGCGGTGTTGGTGTTCACCAGCACAAGTGTGGCATCGGTGCCGCTGATCGTGTTGTAGAGGTTTCCGGAACTGCCCGCATCCGTCTCGGTGCCGGACAATAGCAAGGATGTGACAGTGGTATTCGAAACCGTTAGTGTCAGACCCGGATTTATATACGTGTTGTGGAAGCCATTGGTCTCCGAATAGGTCAAACCCGCGACCAGGAAGTTTTCATCGACAATGTTATCGACCGCGTTTGTCCCGGAGGCGGCGGCAATGTTGAGATTGTTATCAAAATACGCCGTGTTCGCGGGGCCAGGCGCGGCGCCGCCCTGCCAATTCAGATTATCCGACCAATTGGTCGTGGTGTTGGACGGGCTGTTGATCCAAATGACATTTTGGGCATGCGCAACGGAGCAAAGCGCAAATGCCGCGGATGCAGCCGCCAAAACTCGAAAGAAGACGATGGAACGTTTCATAGATAGCTGTTGCATGAATTTTGTGAGTATTTAGCAGAAGCCTCGGCGAACTGGCAATCGCCCGATCGGGCGATAGTCGTGAACTTGATATGTCATTACGCTCGTTCCTATACTTACTGTGACATATGCAGACAGAGCCCCCGGGAATATCCCTGCTTCTGGTTGATGACCATGCCCTCGTGCGCATGGGCTTGGCCGTTCTGCTGGAAATGGAACCGGATTTCAAAGTGGTTGGAGAAGCTGGCGATGGCGCCCAGGCCCTGGAACTCTTCGCGCGGCTGAATCCCGACGTGACACTGCTCGATGTGCGCATGCCCCACATGGACGGAATTGAGACCCTGAAGCAATTGATCCAGAAATGGCCGGAGGCGCGCGTCGTCATGCTCACCACCTCGGACCTGGAAGATGAAATCGACCGTGCGATCCGGGCCGGCGCGTGCGGCTATCTGCTCAAGAAAGTCACCCGCGAGGAGTTAGTGAAAGCGGTGCGCCAGGTCCATTCAGGCGAAGCGTGCATTCCTGACGAAGTGGCCAAGCAACTCGCGGCCAATCGCAACGCCCCGCGCCTCTCCGAACGTGAACGAGAAGTGCTCGCCATGCTCCCTCGGGGCCTCACGAATCCTGACATCGCCAAGGCCCTTGGAATCAGTCTCAACACAACCAAGACACATCTCAGAACTATTTTTTCAAAGCTGGACGTCGTGGACCGCTCGGAGGCCATTAACGTTGCGGTGCAGCGCGGCATATTGCATCTTAACGAGCAATGAAAGCCTTACGAAGTCGAACCGCGTGGGCGGTTTTGATGAGTATCGCGGTTCTGCGTTCGGCGTGGGGGCAGGACGTTCTCCGGGAAGTTGCCGCCATTCGATCTTTGCCGCGCGAGCGCGCGGTGCAACGGGTACCGGTTGAAATTGAAGGCGTGGTCTTTTTTTCCTATCACATGCCCGACCCGGACTTTTTCATATTCGATCAGCATCAGGGCATTTACGTCCATCTCCGCTACGCGCTCCATACGGGGATATTTGCACATGACAAGGAGCACCCGTACCTCCTGAAACCCGGCATGTTGATTAAACTCGCGGGGGTGACGGGCGTTGGCGATTATGCGCCGGATATTTACCCAAGCCACATCGAGATTATTGGAACGGGAAAATTGCCGGCGTACATTCCGGTGTCCATGGCGGATTTGCAAACAGGCTCCCTGGACGGGCAACCGGTTTCCATTCACGGCATCGTGCAACGGGTGGAATCTCCGAGCGGCAATTTCGGCGCGCGCATTCTCGTCGCGTTGAAGGGAGGCGGTCACATCACCTGCCCCTGCGTTCAATTCGATCCCTCCGCGGCCGCGCGCTTAATCGACTCGGAGGTGCAGTTGCAAGGCGTGGTATGCACTTACTTTAACCGCCGTTCGGAAGCCGTAGGCGTGCGGCTTCAATTAAACGATGAGGCGGACATCACTGTTCTCGATCCCCCGTTGGCGGACCCGTTTGCCGCGCCGCCGGTCAGCATTAGAGACCTTTTGATCTTCTCTCCGCACCCTCCGACGCTGCACAGACAATGTGTTCGAGGCACCGTAACTTTCAGCCAGCCTGGCAAATATTTTTATATTCAGGACGGAGATCAGGCTGTGCGAGTCACAACGAGGGAGCCGGACACATTGGCCGCCGGCGACGTGGTGGAGGTTTCCGGTTTTGCCGAGATGACCCAATACTACGTTGAAATCCACGAGGCCGTTTTTCGCAAGATTGGCCGGACCGCGGTCCCCGCGCCCGTGCCCATTAATCATGAGAGCGCGCTTCAATCCGACGAGCCGCGGATAGGATTGGAGAATCTGGATTTGGAAGGGCGGCTGGTTGAAATCAGCGGCGAAGTCGAACGCATCGATCTCCATGACCCCGATGGTCCAACCATGTGGCTGACGCAAGGCGACAACACATTCACCGCTTTGCTTGCGCCTGATATTACCCCAAAGGATATTGCCGAATGGAAGCCGGGAACCCGGATTGCGATGACGGGAGTTTGTGTCATGTCGCTCAGCGCCGCGTGGCCGGCATTGGACTATCCGCGCCCGGTGGATTTCCGGGTGCTGACCCGCTCGGCGGCTGATGTCGTCCTGTTACATCCCGCCCCGTGGTGGACAATCCGGCGGCTGGTGATCGCGTTGGTGGGCGCCAGCATCGTGCTCGTGCTGGCTCTTGGCCTGGTTTGGATTCTCCGGCGGACTGTTGTTCAACAGACCCAAAAACTGGCGTCGGAAATCAGGGCGCGCCGCGACGCGGACGTTGAATTCAAAGCCACCCTTCAAGAGCGCAACCGCCTCGCCGCCGATCTTCATGACACGATTGAACAGGACCTGACGGCGACTGCGTTTCAACTTGAAGCCGCGCGCGCGTTGCGCGTCAACTCACCCGAAGCCGCCATTCAACGCACGGACCTTGCCTATGAATTGCTGGATCGCAGTCGAGACGGCCTGCGGCGTTCTGTCTGGGCATTGCGCACTGGCATTCTGGAAGGCCGCACCTTCGCGGAGGCCTTGCGTCATCTGGCGAGCCGGATCGAAAGAACTTATAGCGTTCCCTGCGAATGCTCGATCCAGGACGACGGCTCGCGGGTGCCGGAATTTGAGGCGAATCAGTTTTTGCTATTTGCGCAGGAAGCTTTGGCCAACGCGCTTCAGCACGCCAGCCCGCAACATCTCACGATTGCCGCGATCATCGACCGGCAACGAATTTCCATCACCGTCTCCGACGATGGTTTGGGTTTTGACACGGAAAAAGCGCCGGGACCGCAGCAAGGGCATTTTGGGTTGTTGGGAATGAGGGAACGGCTCAACGCGCTGAGCGGCACCCTGGTCATTCACAGCACTCCAGGCCGAGGCACCAGCGTGGAGGCCAGCTTTCGAAGGCAGATGGAGAAACGGATTTAGGAACCGGGGTTATTTCTCCTTTTTCCGCAATATAAAAATATGCTGGCGTGGAAGTTTCTCAATGGTTTGCACCCATTCCAATTCGGGCACTAGGGCCGCCTCCTTGCGCGCCTGCTCCACCGACATTTTGTGCAGCGGCTTGATCGGCACGCCTGGATCCTCCGCGCGATACTCCACCCAGGCGATGCGCCCGCCGACTTTCAACCCGCGCACGATGGATTGCATCATTTCCCAGGGATGATCGAATTCATGATACACGTCCACCATCAGCACCAGATCCACCGAATTGGCCGGCAGGCGGGCGTCGGTGGTCGTTCCCAGGATTGTCTGGAAATTCGTGACGCCGTGGTTGATCATGTTTTTCGAAAGCAAATCGAGCATTTCCTGCTGAATATCCTCGCAGTCAACGGAGCCTTTTGCGCCCACTTTTTTTGCCATGCGCCAACTCAAGTAACCGGTGCCCGCACCGATGTCCGCCGCGACTTCACCCGGCTGCAAAGGGAGCAATTGCAACAAAAGGTCGGGCCGTTCCTCGTCCTTGCGTTCGGGGCGTTCGAGCCAATCGGCGCCCTGGTGTCCCATGACCTGCGCGATTTCGCGGCCGGCGTAAAACTTGCCGATTCCGTCGGGATCATGATCCGCGCGATAGGTGTAGAGAGGCGTCTGGGCAAAACCTGTAAGCGCCACAGACAGGCAGCAAACAGCTAGGGCAAAATTGCGCGTCTTAGAGATCATTCCGGAAGACATGCTATCGACCGTTGGTCGAGAAGCCAGCCGGAAAATTGTTCGTCGCGGCGGGCCACGCGCCATGCTTCCAGGAGTCCCGGAGCGTACTTGGCACCCCGCCGCGGGTGAGATAGTCGCTCAAAACCAAGTCGAACATGATCAACAACCAAACGAAGCCGACAATGACGAATAGCCGAGTGAGGCCGGAGTCGTAGCGAGCATGCATGAGATAAAGGAGCATCAGGAGCGTTTGGATGAAAGCGACCGCGAGCGAGACAACGAGATTGAACGGGCCGAGTCTGATCTCCGCCAGGCCAAAATTTAGAAGGAGAAGAAACATCAAGACTCCCCAAACGAGTAAATATGTATTGCGAGGAATGATTTTGATTTCCGGCGAAGTCATAAAAATTCTAGTTGCGATTTACGAGATAAAACAGCGCGTAAAGCCAAACCCAAATCACGTCCACAAAATGCCAATAGAGACCGGAGATGACGACCGGGTTATTGTAATGCTCGGAAAACCTGCCCTTCCGGGCCATCCATGTAATGACAACAAGCAAACCAATGCCCACCAACAAATGCAGCGAATGCACACCCGTCATTATCCAGTAAAGAAACCAGAAAATTTGTGCCTGGGCGGGAAGACCATGTTCAAAGCGCGCGCCCGGAACAAAGTGTTCATCGATGTCGCTCTTGTACTCCATGCCCTTGACCACGAGGAAGCAGATGCCCAAGAATATGGTCAGCCGCAAAAAGCGAACCAGCAGCCGCTGCTGTCCAACTTGCGCGGAGTGAATGGCCAGGGACATCGTTAGACTGCTTGTCAATAGCAATGCCGTATTGATGCTGCCGTAGAGAATTTTTACGTGGCGTCCCGCTTCCTCAAAAGCCTCGTAGTAGGCGTGGCGATAGATTGTATAGCTCAAGAACAGGCCGCCGAAAAAAAGGACCTCAGTGGCCAGGAACGTCCACATTCCCAGGAGGGCGGCGTTGCGTTGCTGGGGCAGGTCGTCAAATTGTTCGGCCAGAGTCGGGTGAGCGTCAGCCATGGATGAATTCCTCCTCGATTTCGGGCGAGTACTGATACGGACGTTGCGTCACGATTGGTGTTTGCGCAAAATTTTGTTTCGGCGGCGGGGACGGAGTCTGCCATTCCAAACCTGTAGCTTTCCATGGATTTGCGGGCGCTTTTTTTCCGTGTTTGAGGGACCAGATCAAATAGATCAACGGCAGCAGGTAACCAATGCCGAGGATGGAAGTTCCGGCGGTGGAGAAGACGTTGAAAATCTGGAACTCCGGGGCATAGGCGTGATAGCGTCGCGGCATGCCGAGGTAGCCGACTACAAATTGCGGAAAGAAAGTGACATTGAAACCGCCAAAGATAATCAACGCAGAAAGCCGGCCGAGATTTTCCGGGTAAAGGCGGCCGGTAATTTTCGGCCACCAATAGTGCAGGCCGCCCAAAAACGCCGTCACCATTCCGCCCACCATGATGTAATGAAAATGGGCGACGACGAAATAGGTTCCGTGAGCCTGCACATCAAATCCCAGCGCGGCTAGAAACAATCCCGTTAAACCGCCGATTACGAATAGACCAATAAACGCCAGAGCATAGAGCATGGGGGTGTCAAAATGAATTCGGCCCCGATGCAACGTCATCGTCCAGTTGAAGACTTTGATGGCCGAGGGCACAGCCACCAGGTAACTCAACAACGAGAATACCAGGCCGGCATAGACAGATTGACTGCTGACGAACATATGATGGCCCCAGACAAAGAACCCGACGAGCGCTATGGCAATGCTGGAAAAGGCAACGAAGTGATAGCCGAAGATTGGTTTGCGCGCGAAACAGGTAATGACTTCACTGACGACGCCCATGCCTGGCAGGATCATGATGTACACGGCGGGGTGCGAGTAGAACCAGAACAGATGCTGGAACAAGACGGGATCGCCGCCCAGCCGGGGATCAAAAATACCGATGCCCCAGATCCTTTCGGCGGCCACCAGGATCAGGGTCATCGCCAGCACGGGCGTCGCCAGGACCAGAATGATACTCGTGGCGTAGGTGGACCAGAGGAACAACGGCAGTTTAAACCAGGTCAACCCGGGCGCGCGCAGTTTATGAATGCTGACGATAAAATTCAGCCCGGTGAGAATCGAACTGAACCCCGCCACAAACACTCCCGCCACCATTGTGACGACATGGCCGTTGGAAAAGGCGCTGCTGTACGGCTCGTAGAAGGTCCACCCGGTATCGACGCCGCCGAAGGCAATGGCGTAAAGCGCCAGCAAACCTCCGAAATTAAACAGATACCAGCTCAACAAGTTCAGCCTTGGAAATGCGAGGTCGCGAGCGCCTAGCATCAGCGGGACTAGAAAGTTGCCCAAAACCGAAGGAATGGAAGGAATGAGGAAGAACCACACCATCATCGTCCCGTGCATGGTGAAGAGTTTGTTGTAGGTTTCGGACGTGACCAGGTCGCCCGTCGGAGTCAGCAGTTCCATGCGCATCATTGCCGCGGCGAAGGCGGCAATAGTAAAGAAGACGAGGATGGAGTAGAGATAGAGAATGCCGATGCGTTTGTGGTCGGTGGTCAACAGCCACGACCCGAGCGTATGGCCTCCTTCCTCAAAATACGTCAGCAACCGCTGTGGCGGATCGGGAATTTCAGGCGTGGTAGTTTGTGGCAGCGTTGCATTCATGGTCGAACCTCCAGGGACGGCGATTGATTCGCAAGACTCTTGATATAGGCGATGAGTTCCAACGTTTCCTCCTCGCTGACTTTTCCGCTGAACGTAGGCATTGCGTTGGAGTAGCCCGCCACGATTTGTTTGGCCGGAAAGAGAATTGAATCCCGAATGTAACCTTCGTCCGCCGCGATCACTTCGCCGTCGCTTAAAGGCACGGGCTTGCCGAACACGCCTTCGAGCGGCGGAGCGTGAATAACGGAGTTGCCCATGTGGCATCCGCTGCAACCCAACTCACGAAACAAAACCGCGCCCGATTCGACCAGCGAACTGCCAGGCTGCCCTTTGGCCAGCCAGCGCTGATAGTCGGCCGGACTCATCACAAATACCCGTCCGACCATCAGGGAATGAGACGTTCCGCAATACTCCGAGCAAAAAAGATTGTAGGTGCCGATTCTATCGGGCTTGACCCATTCGGTCGTGTATCTGCCCGGGACGACGTCTTGTTTGACGCGAAATTCCGGCAGGTAAAAGCTATGGATTACGTCTTGCGACGTCATTGTCAGCTTCACATCGCGACCAAGCGGCAGGTGCAGTTCGTTGATTTCGCGGTTGCCTTCCGGGTGTTGGATTTTCCACATCCATTGCTTGCCGACGACGTTGATCTCCATGGCGTCGGGTGGAGGTCTTTCAATGGCGAAATAATTCCGCGATCCCCAAATATAAAAGCCCATGAAAATCAGCGTGGGCACGATCGTCCATGCAATCTCGATTTTGTATTCGGGCAAATCCAGCGGCGTGCGGTCGGCGGGTTTGCCATTTCGGTACTTGAACAGAAAATAGAACATTGGAACGAAAACGGCCAGGCAAGTGGCGGCGCTGAGACAAAGCAAACCCCAATAGAGGTAGTCTGTTTGCTCGGCAATCCGCGAAGCTTGCTCTGGAAAAATCCGAAAATTCATCTCGCTCCTGGCAAATTCTGTTTTCGACCCAGCCAAACGATAATCCCGGCCACCGCCAGCACGGTTACGCCGCCAAGCAACCGCAACATTCCGACAATCGTGGCGCTATACTTTCCGGTAAGCGGGTCGTAGTGAAAGCAGAGTAGGATCAATTGTTGGATCGGGCTGCCTGTTCTATCTGTCGAGGCGTCTTGCAATGCGTCATAGAAATCGCGGGGCGCAAAAGTGACGCCAAAGAGATAATGAGAAACTTCACCCTTGGGTGTCAGGATTATCAGGCCGCTCGGATGCGCGTATTGCCGGGAGGCGGGATCATAGACGTAACGGAAACCAACCTCCTTGGCCAACTGCCGAATGGACGCCTCGTTCCCGGTTAGAAAATGCCACCCCTGCCCCGCTCCGGTGCGGCCGTAGCGCTTCACGTAGGTGCGCTTTTTTGCCGCGGCCAGCGCGGGGGTTTCGTCCGGGTTGATGCTGACATCCACAACTTCGAAATCTTTGCCGATGCTCCATCGCATGTCGGAAGCGCTGTCCACCAGGCCGTTGAGCACGAGCGTGCAGAGCATCGGGCATTTGTAGTAACCCAGCACGAGCACGACCGGCTTGCGGCCAAAATAATCTCCCAACTGGACCGCCTTCCCGTCTTCGTCACGGAAAGGCAATGACAGCGAAACCTCCGTGCCAAGATTCTGGTCGAAACGGATGTCGTTAAGAGTGCTGTCGGACAGCGCCTGGGCCTGCGGAGACAACGTCAACGTGGACAAACAAAAGGCGGTCGCCATGAGAGAATTGCGGATTTTTAGTTTCACGGGTTTCCTTGGATTTCAGGTTGACGATGTTCGGAACGCTGTTGGATCAATTGATAAGAGGACGGGCCGGGCGCATTTTTGTTGGTCGCGCTTCGCACTGGCAGGCCCTCCTGAAGCACGAGATTCATAGCTTCCTCGATGGGAATGCGTACGATCCCGGCAGTGCGATTGATCCAACCATAACTACTGAGCCGGGCCTCCTCGCTTCGTCGAAAATCTTGCAGGTCCAGAGGTGCGGAAACCTGCAAAACGGGAAAAGTCGGGTTAGCCAGCGTGGTGGGACCGGGTGGGTCCCAGGCATCGGAAGAAGACGGGGCTCGGTTCAATGAAGCCATAAAGCCGGCGATAATGACGTGGAGGCACATGCCGAACACGAACAGGCCCGCAACAACGACAACGACCCATTTGGCGTGAACATCCCGTCTTTCGTGGTCCCTGGCCGGGTTAGCGCTCATATTTGAAAGCGAATTGGAGTCCTGGATCGTGTTGCAATAAAAGGGGCGCGGCTTTGAGATTCGCCAGAAACATCGCCACCCAGAGACCACCGATCCCTATCGGCGCCGCAAAATCGAGCCAACTGATTCTTAGTCCTTCCGGGTGAAGACTTGGCATGACCAACCAGTAGATGCTCACGATATGACTGAGAAAAAGGGTCGCGGCCACAGCGGTCAGAGGGACGACATTTTTGCTCACCGCCCGAAACAGGAGCAGGAAAAAAGGCGCGAAGAAATGGAACAGCCCCAGCACGGCGACAATAACCTTCCAACTCGTGGCAATGCGATGGAGATACCAATCAATTTCATGCGGCAAGTCCCCGGAATAAATGATGAGCAACTCGCCGAAGGAGACGTAAGTCCAAAACATGACAAATGCCAAAAGCAGATTGCCCAGTTGATGGTAGTGAGTTTTGTTGATTACGCTCGCAATTGGTTTTTCCTTCCGAAAGAGAGCCAGCATCACGACAGAAAAGGCAAGGGCCGTCAGGATTTGACCGATGATGAAAATGACCGCGAACATCGTGGAGTACCAGTGTTTCTCCAGCGACATAACCCAATCCACGCTCGCAAAGGTCCCCATGAGGCAATAAATCACAATGCCGACGCCGCTGAGCGTCCGCGCTTTGCGGGTGGGCGTTGGGTCTGTCGTGCCATCTTGTTGGAGCGACCATTTGCGCAAGCTCCAGGCGATCCAAATCCAGACGCCGAGGAAAAATACCGTGCGCACGATAAACGCCCATGGGTTCTGATAGGCATGGCGCTCCTGCAATACCTTTTCCGCTGCGACTTCGGCGGGACGCGCCCAGGGATAAATCTGGGAAAGGCCAAAAAAGACCGGAACGAAAAGCAGCAGCATGAGCGGCATCACCATGAAACCCGCTTCGAGGAACCGACGAGTGGGGAAACCCCAGCGTCCGCCCGCCAATTGATGAATCATCGTCACCAGAAAGCAGCCAAGCGACAGTTGCAACCAGAACAGGCAGCCAAAGAGATACGAAAAGAAAAACTGCTGACGTTCGGTGACGACGCCAAAGGCGGCAACAACAAGCGCAATCACTCCAATCACCAGCGCCGCAAGCTGGATGCGGTTTAAGCGGGAACGAAGGCCGGGATCCCAGGCCGCGGGATATTTTGCCCCTTCGATTTTCAGGTCGCTGCCCAAGGCGTCGATCATTTTTGCGCCTCCAGTTTGATTTGTTCCTCGCGGGGCAATTCGGACGGCGTCGCGTTCCGGCTCTTTTGCAGTACGCGAATATAGGCGGCGATGGCCCAGCGGTCTGTCGGATCGACCCGTGACGCGTAAGGATACATAATCCCATAGCCGCGCGTCATGACATCGAAGAAGTGGCCCACCGGCGCCTGGCGCAATCGGTCAATGTGGTAGGAGGGCGGCGCGGGGTAACCGCGTTGCACGATCATACCGTGGCCGTCGCCACCGCGTCCGTGACATGGCGCGCAATAAATGTCAAAGCGCTCGCGACCGCGTTCCAGCGTGGCGCGTGTGACAGGAAATGGAAACGTTTCCACCAGGTTTGTGCCAACCATTCCTGTATAAAAGGCGGTATCGCCATCGAGGTGTCCGCGGGCAATCGTGTGCGGCACAAGAGTGCGCGAGGCCATGTGGTTGTCCTGGAAAAAGTCGCTTGTTGCGAGCGGCTTGCTGACGGGTTGATGGAACATGTCCCGCCGGCAACCCGTCACGAGCACGCCGAGAGCGAGACAGCCCAGAAGATTCCAAAGCCCGTTTTTACTCATCCCAAACCTCCGAAACTGAGAGAGGCTTCAGGCCGCCCAGGAAATCGCGTGTCCGTCCCCGCTCGAACTTTTCGTCGCTGGTTTCGATGCACAGGAAAAACCTGTCGATGGACGCGCGCTTGAATTGCGGGACGTTGAAAACGGGATGATGCGGGCGCGGAAGCCGATTTAGCAGGAGCATGCCCGTGAGCGCCGAGAGAGACGCGATGAGGACAGTCAACTCGAAAGTGACGGGGATGAAAATGGGCCAGCTATTGTGAGGGCGGCCGCCGACGTTGAGCGGATAAAGCGGCCCCATGGAAATCCATTCCATAAAGTAACCGCCCAACCCGCCAATCATTCCGCCTATCAAAGCAATCAGGGGAACGGGGCTGCCTTCGCGGCCCAAGGCTTCGGCCAATCCCTCTATTGGAAATGGAGAAAAGCCATCCATTTCCCGATAGCCAGCGGCGTAGGCGTGTTTGGCGGCCTCCAGCAACTGTTCATGCTCTTCAAATTCGGCCATCAGCCCGTAGAGCGACCGGTCTTCCTCTGCCAGGCGCACCTCGGACGGAAAACCGACAACGGCGGCGCGTTCCTCAGTGGTCACAGCCTCCCCTCCTTCCGCTGGGCGATCAATTCACGCGATTCCGTGATGGAAATCATCGGGATGTAGCGAATGAAAAGGAACAGCAATGTCATAAATAATCCGATGCTGCCGAAAAGAGTCATCCAGTCCCAGATGGTCGGGTAATACATTTGCCAACTGCGGGGTAGAAAGTCGCGATGCAAACTTTGGACGACGATGACGAATCGTTCCACCCACATGCCAACGTTGGCCGAGAGAGCGACAAACCAGAGAGCTATATCATGAGTGCGTATCCAGCGCGACCAAAGCAGTTGAGGGATGAGAACATTGAGTGTCATCAAAGCCCAAAACACCCAGCCGTAGGGACCAAACATCCGGTCATGCATCATGTATTTGTCGAAAACATCGCCACTGTACCATGCCATGAACGCTTCCATGATGTAGCCGTACGCGACCATCCAACAGGTGGCGAGCGTCACACAGGCCATGTTGTTGAGAGTGCGGGTCGTTATCAGATTTTGGAATCCGTAGATGCGGCGGATTGGAATAATCAGATTCAAGACCATGGCAAATCCGGAGTAGATTGCGCCGGCAACGAAGTAGGGCGGAAAGATGGTGGAATGCCATCCCGGAAGCTGGGACACGGAGAAATCAAAGCTCACGACGCTATGCACCGATAGAACCAGCGGCGTCGCCAGGCCGGCCAACAGCAGATAGGCGGATTGATGATGTTTCCAATGGACCGCCGAGCCTCGCCAGCCAAGAGAACCGATGCCGTAGAGGATTTGCTTCCACTTCGTTTTCGCCTTGTCCCGCACGGTTGCCAGGTCCGGCATCACGCCGATGTACCAGAAGATCAGCGAAACGGTGAAATACGTGCTGACGGCAAAAAGGTCCCAGACCAGCGGACTGCGGAATTGCGGCCACAACGCCATCGTGTCGGGATAGGGGACGATGAAATAAAATATCCAGGGGCGGCCCAGATGAAGCAAAGGAAACATGCCTGCGCACATGACGGCGAACAAGGTCATCGCCTCGGTGAAGCGGTTGATCGTCGTGCGCCACTTTTGCATGAGAAGCAGAAGGATGGCCGAGATGAACGTCCCGGCATGGCCGATACCGATCCACCAGACGAAATTGACGATGGCAAAACCCCAGGCGACGGGAATGTTAATGCCCCAAATGCCCACCCCTTTGAAAAGGAGGTAGCCGACTGCGACGCCGAACATCAGCAGCATCAGCACGGCAATCGTAAACCCAATCAACCAGGCCTTTTGATGAGGATGGTGAAGCGGCTCGTCTGTAATCTGGTTGCTGACGCGCTCGTAGGTTTCCTTTGGCCCGATCATTTCCGCGGGGTAGCCGAGGGTTGTCACTGGAAATGGCTTGCCTGGATCTGGAAGTTGAGGCTCGGAACCTTGTATCGTCTCCATGGCTAATCCTGGGTGGCAATTTCCAAATTGGGGTTGGTGACTTTGGCCAGGTAGGTGGTGCGGGGTCGAGTGTTCAGCTCGCCCAGCATCGAGTAATCCAGAGACTGGCCTTTAAGTTCGGCCACCTTGCTGCCGGCGGTGTTCAGATCGCCGAAGACGATGGCTTGCGCGGGGCAAGCTTGCTGGCAGGCTGTTCTGACCTCGCCCTCCCGAATTCGCCGGTTCTCCTTTTCCGCCGTAATTCGCGCGGAGGCGATGCGTTGGACACAATAGGTGCATTTTTCCATCACCCCGCGCCAGCGGACCGTCACTTCGGGGTTGTTCATCGGCTTGAAGTTGGGAGTGTGATAGTCCGTGTACTGAAGAAAATTGAAACGGCGCACCTTGTAAGGACAGTTGTTCGAACAGAAACGCGTTCCGACGCAACGCTGATAAATTTGCGCGTTTAGTCCTTCACTGTCATGGACCGTCGCCTCCACTGGACAAACCAATTCGCAGGGCGCGTGCTCGCACTGCATGCATGGAACGGGAGCGTGATTGAATTGAGGATTATCCAGCGGGCCTTTGTAGTACGTATCCACCCGCAGCCAATGCATTTCCCGGGCCTTATGCACCTGTTCCTTGCCGACCACCGGGATATTATTCTCCACTTCACAGGCAACCAGGCAGGCGTTGCAGCCGACGCATGCCGTCAGGTCGATGGACATCCCCCACTTGTAACCCTGGTAGGGATATTCAGCGGGGTAATACAAAGTCTCGGCCGTTTCGGGCGCTTCGACGGATTTCTGGATCGTATCAGAATGAGCGCGAAATTCGGCCAGACTTGTGGACCGGTAGATTTGGCGTTCGGGACTTTCGAGTTGGAAATGAGTCTGAGTCGCGACAAGAAGATGGCTTTTGCCCGTTGCAACAATAGTGGCCCCTGAACCGAACCAGAGGAATTTGGACGTTCTTATCTGATAAGCGTTGAAACCAACGTCCGCGCCGATTCGGCCGACGCGCGTCCTGCCATAACCGAGGTGCAAGGTAATCGAATTGGGGGCCTGCCCGGGCATCACCCAAACAGGTCCCCGCACCGTGCGGCCTTGGAAGCCGACGTCAACGACATCGTTGACCGAGAGTTTCAAACGTTCCGCCAACGAAGGGCTAATGAGCACCGCATTGTCCCACGTGAGTTTGTTGGCGGGCTTGGGGCATTCCTGTAGCCACCCGTTATTGGCGAATTGGCCGTCCCACAGGCTTGGGTCTGGTCGAAAACAAATCTCGAGTTCACCGGGCCGCGAGGGTTTTTGGGCCAAATCGTCGAAGCCTTCTTTGACCCTTGTCTGTATTGCGGCGGCGCGGGTGCCGGCGATAAATCCGTCGTGGATTGCCTGCCGCCATCCCACTTCGAAATCCGGCCAGGGGTTCTGGCTTTGCCAGTAAGCACGGACAATTTCGTAATCGCTCTGAATCGGCTGCTGATGGTTCATGGCGCCGAGAAGTTCGCAGGCGGCTTTTCCGTCGTAGAGCGGCGCGATGAGCGGTTGCATTAATGAAACGGTTCCATCGAATGCGCGCGCATCTCCCCATGACTCCAGGTAATGCGTCTGCGGAATGTGCCATGTGCAGAGGGCGGCGGTTTCATCCTGATCGAGGCCCAAATGAATGCTCCGAGGGATGTTGGCCAGGTATTTGCCGAACTCCAGGTCAGCGGGCGCGGAATAAACGGGATTGCCGCCCAGGATGAAGAGCGTCTTCACCTGACCGGCTTTCATTTCTCCGACCAGTTCGCGAAGGGACTGAAGCTGATTGACCGGATTCGCTTCGGCCGACTCGGTATAAAAAACTGTGTTTCCGGAATTTCCCAGCAAATCATTGAGAAGGTGAGCCAGCGCGTGGACAATTGGAGGCTGCCATTCACCGGCGATGACGATGCTGCGGCTGTGATGCTGGCGCAAATCCTTGACCAACGCGTTGAGGAATTGGTTAGCGGCTGGCGAGAGAGGGACCGTTGCGGATTGAGGCACCACACGGATATTTTGCGCCAACAGCCGCGCGAAGTTCTCGATGGCCCCGCTTTCCATTGGCAGCCGATGGTCCGCCATTGTGCCGGTCACCGTCGGCGTGCTTTCCACGACGTAGAGACGGCTCATTTCCTTTTTGCCGGCGCTAATTCGGCGTCCGTCAACAAAATGCCGTGTGTATCGGAGGCGCTGGGGATGCGTGTAAAGAAAATCCGAATCCAACGACAGGATCACACTGGCTTTGTCGAATTCATAATGCGTCTCGACAAATTGGCCGAAAGCCAGGCGCGCGCCGTCGCGGATGTTGTCGCGGGTAATTGGGTCGTATTGGCGCCATTTCGCGGCGGGGAATTGTTTAAGCAGCCCGTTCAATTGGGCGGCGAGGGTGGGCGAAGTGACCGTCTCAGTCAGAAATTGCATCCCCTGCCCTCGATCCGCCCGGTTTTCGGCCAGCAGGTTGTTCAAATCGGAAAGAAATAAATCCCACGTGCTGATGTCCCCGTTGTGCGTGACGGTTTGCGAGCGGTCGGGATCGTAGAGGTTAAGAATGGATGTTTGCATCCAGACACTCGATCCGCCGAGACTGGCGGGATGCTCCGGGTTGCCATCAATTTTGATCGGGTGACCCTCGCGGCTTTTCGCCAGCACCCCCGTGGCGAATCCTCCGAGCAACATCGAGGTGGCGTAATACAACGGCTCCCCCAGCACCATTCCTTCGGGTTGTTTCACGTAAGGATAAATCTCCCGCGTGGGTTGCTTGGTGCAGGCGTTCAAACCGGCCAGCGCCATCGTCGCCGCCGACATTTTGAGGAAATTCCTGCGACTCAACCCGTCCCACCATTCGGAAGCTCCGGCGGGAAATTCGCGATGGAGCATGTCGCGGAATTCCTTTGTTTCGGCGATCTCCTCCAGGCTGCGCCAGTAATCCTGGCCGCGAACGCCGTTGAGTTTCGTCCGAATCGCTGCGAGATCCAGTTTAGGCGCCGATCCAATGGGTTCCGTTGCATTCATCGATGGCACATCGTGCAATCCCGAAGCTGGTCGAGGCGGGTGTGGCTGATGTGATAATACGTCACCAATTCCGCGCCGCGCGCCGACTGGTCAGGAGGCGGTTTCCATTCCATGTTGTAAATCTGGTCCTTTGGTCGAAGGTACTTTTCGGGCGCGCCATGACAGTTCAGGCACCACCGCATGTAGAGTGAGTGGGCTTTCCAGGTCAGGGGCATTTGGTCCACGGGGCCGTGACAGGTCGAGCATCCGATTCCCTTTTGCACATGGATCGAGTGATTAAAAAAAACAAAATCCGGCAGATCATTGACTCGTTTCCAATGCAGCGGCTGGTCCGTGGCGAGGCTTCGGCGTTCGGGCGCCAACATGGGAGCGTCTGTCCATACTCGTGAATGGCAGGTCATGCAAGTTTCAGTGGGTGGAATGCCGGCGAAAGAGGATTTCTCGACGGATGTGTGGCAGTAACGGCAATCCAATCCCAATCCGGCCACATGGTGCTGGTGGCTGAAAGGGACCTCTTGCTCGCGAGGCACGTATTGGTCTGTGGTGTAAGGCGACCAATAAATAAGATAGACCAGGCCCCAAAACCCGAAGAATCCAAAGAATCCTCCCACCAGCGACACGCGGGCAAAGCTGTTGCTGCTCTTGCGAAAAATCTGTGCCATTGTCTCTCCAAATTAGGACCTTCCCGGGCAAGGCATTGAACCGTCGCTTCACTTTCCCTGGTCCGGCGTACCTTCAATCGCGGGACGAGGTCGAGAGCTTCGCACCACTGGAGGGGGACTCGGCTGAGGCGCGTTTTCTCAAGAACAGCCAGGCAATGAGAAGCGAGATGCAACTCATCGCGGCCAACGCGAGGAACAAACTCATCATCGCGTTCTTGCCGACTCCGATGCCGCTCAAACATCCGGCCACCATAACCAACGCTAGAACCATGACCGCCCAATTGAGCCTTCTTTCCGCTCCCGCGCCACGCGCTTTGGTTGGAGCAATGGCTTCCGTTGCCATAAGTGTTGTCCACCTAGCCAGTTCCATGCCATGGCCATCCGGGTGGAACATGAGGGGGAGGAGCGGAAAAATCCGGGCGGTTAGGTAATGTGGCCCCGCAAATTGCAATGACTCTGTGCAATATGCAATCCGTTGGATCGCCGGCTAAAGCAAAGGCACTTCCACAAGCTTACCTCCGAGTTGTTTGAAATGCAGCACGTGACTTCCGGATTTCTCGTCAATCTTGCAGGATCGCGCCAGCGACGAGGTCTCTTTCGGACCCGCCTCCACCAAAAAAACGACGACGCGACGCGCCACTTCTTCGCCGGCTCTGAACTGTTTTGGATGATCCGAAGACGCGGCATAGAGAATGTCCGCACACACAGAGATGCCCGGGGAATAGCCAGCGGCCTGAGCGTACGCCATTCCCGCCCCGGCCACCACGATGACGCCCAACCTGCCATCCACGTTGGCCCACGAACCCGGAAGGGGCACCAGTTTTTTTGATTTTTGCCAATCAAAAGTTTGTCGGCCGTCCTGCGTGTTTACAACCCGCGTGCCTCCGGTAATCTCGTCGTTTTCGATTCCCACCGGGACGCCCTTCTCGGCCCGTACTGTCACATTCGAGAGCGCGGTGACACGGTCCTCGTAGATTACGGTTTGGCTTCCGATCGAAGTCATCTTGAGCGTTTGTTTCAATCGCCCGCCGTTGAGCAGCAAGGTCCCGGTGGTCTCAAAGCCGTCACCGGTTTTTTTCCATGAATGTTCAACGACACGCGTCTTTACGTTGCCGCGAGGTGTCAATTCGAAGGAGCCGACCAATCCGTTTTGTATAGGGACGGTGAAGTTGGGATTGCCCTCGTGCCCTGCCCCGATGGGAATAAGCATTCCCATGATTCTATTTTTCCAGGAAAAGGAGGCAAACTTGTGCCGGGTGCGATGGACGATAAAGTCCACGTATGGATATTCCCAAACGCCCTGTTCCCGGGCCAGAGCGGCGGCTTCGGTCAGTTCCCGGGTGGCGGGTCCGAAAATTTTGTGCGCCAGGAACCCGTAGGCGGCCTGCTCGGCGTTGATTGCGTGGCGCGTCATTCCGAGTTTGGAGCCAGGTATTGCCAAATCGCCGTGAAGCATCAATTGCCAGGCGCGGAGATATTGAAGATTCTGCTGCTCGAGGCGGGCAGCCAAGGGGTCCTTCTCCCTCGTCGCAAGAGAAGCAAAAAGATTGATGTAAGGCAGGCCGTGCAATTCCCAGTCCATGCCTTGAGGGTAGGCGGATTCGCCCCATGGCAGAATGACCGTCTGAAACATCCGCCACATGTCCATCAGGTGGTGCGCGGCCGCCTGGGGAATGGGCTGGCCGGCATAAGTGTAATACATCGCCGCCTGTGTCAAAAAATAGGAACTGCACGCGACATAGGAGGGATGAAAAAAGTTGTGGTTTTCGAGTGTGAAGTCCGGTTGCAGATTCGCGCCCGTGACCCACCGGTTGACGGGGCGTCCGTCCACCAGGTTGGTGTCTTGAAGGTCATCCGCGGTGCAAAGCGTGTTCATCATGTACTTGAGCGCTGTCTCATGCCAGGAGGCGGCGTGCGGGTGATTGGGAAACATCAATTCGCCCAGAACAAGGCCCGGCACTTCCCAGCCGTTTTCCTCGGCTTTGGTATCGAGCCAAAGTCCGTTGGGCGGCGGCCGCCTTGCCAAAATGTCGTCCTCCCAAGCGACCACTTTTTCCACGCCTTCTTTCGACGTGGAATCCAATTTGTCCCAAATCAGCCATGCGCCCCAGGCGAGCGTGCCGGTCCACATGCCTGACTGCCAGCTACCCCGGCCGAATTGAGGGGTGGCTCCCCAATGTTTGCCGTCGGAACATTTTTGCGGGCCGGTGATGTGTGTGGCGGTGACATAGCGAATTGCGGCGGTGGTTTTGTTCAACAAGTCCCGGCGTTCGGCATCGCTGAGGCCATCGGCATATTTGAGCAATGTAGAGCAAGCCAGCATCATGCTGACGACGGTCCGGGTGCCTCCGTTTCCGTCGCTAATCCCGTC
>DATAXU010000121.1:0-22644 GCA_036272955.1 Verrucomicrobiia bacterium | reverse complement strand
GGCCGGGTTAGAGGTAGGGGCTGTGGAGACCGAGTCCTTCGTAAAGGGCGCGGGGCACGGGAACGATGATGAGCAGTAGCAGCAGGAAGGCAAAATAGCAGAGCGCTTTCCGGGAGAAACTTAAAGGCGTTACATCGTTCGCCGCGGGGGCGTCGTGTGTGCCAGCAATAAAGAATACGATGAACGCCCAGAACATCAGTCCAGGCCAGACAAAAAGGGCCAGGAAAAACAACGCGGCAAGCGCGACCATGCTTACCCCATGGGCATTGCGGGAACCATACATTGCATGGGACATGTGGCCGCCGTCGAGCTGGCCAATGGGCAATAGATTAAGTGCGGTCACAATCAATCCCAACCAGCCGGCAAATGCCAGCGGATGCAACAGGAGGCGCTGGTCTCCCACCACCGAAGCACCCAATGATATTTTTGCCAGACATGCCAAAAGCACCGATGAGTTGATGCTTACCCCGATGTGTCCAAGGGTATCCGGGGAATTTAACGGAATCACGCGCGAGTATCGCAATCCGATCAACAAGGCTGGAATCGCAAATACCAATCCGGCCAACGGTCCGGCGACTGCGACATCAAACAGAGCGCGTCGATTGGGTGTCAGCGATTTGATTTTGATGAAGGCGCCAAAGGTTCCCAACGCGAACGGGATCGGGATGAAATACGGGGGAGTGACCCGGACGCCGTGCGCTTTCGCCGTGAAGTAGTGACCGAGCTCGTGAGCACCGAGGATGAGCAGCAAACCGAGGCTATAAGGAAGCCCAATGGCAAATTTCGCCGGCTGCTGAAGAAGGTTGACGCCGGCGTGCAGTGCGCCGGCCCACGTGGTTGTTGCTATCGTGGCGACAAAGAGTCCCCAATGCAGCGGCCAGTTTGGACGGTCGAGAGTTTCGGATGTTCCCGGCGTTGTCTCCGGAAGCAGAACCAGGCGGACTTCGTTCTCTTCGCCCTCGAGAAGCATGGGCGTGACAGGCTCACCCGCAAAGGCAACCTTGATCTTTTGAAAGACTTCATCGGCTGTTGCTTTCAATCTGCCTTCGAATTCGAGAATGTCTCCTAATATCCTATGAGTCGTGATTACCATCAGAGGCGCGAGTTTGGCCTCGCAGGCAGCGAGCTTCTCGGTTGGAATGACCGGCGGTGTCCGCGGCGCTTGGGCCGCCGCGCGCCTCGCGGCAGCTTGGGCGCCGAGGACGTAAACGACATAGAACGCGAATAGCATTAACAGCCAAAACAGCAACGAATTCATCCTAAATCCCTCCGTGGTTAATATGTTTACGCGCTTTGAATCTGCTCGAGCCAGGCCCGGGCCTCGGAACTCGCGGCAGTGTCGAAATAGCGAATCTTTGCCGTAGTAAATGGTTTGCAGAATACACTCATTCCTTTCTCCCACTTCTTATCCCCGACCATCGCCAGGCGGTCGATATCCGAGAAGTGCTTGATGTCGAATTTGATGTCGTCCCAGACGGCGCTCATTTCCCAGCCGTGAAAGTTGGCCATTTCGAAGAGCACGCGAATTTTGCCATTTTGCTTTACGAGCCGCTCAAACTCCGGCACGAAGTGTTGATAATCTTCATGGGCGAGTTTGCCGCTGACCAATACTTCCAGAATTCTTCCTCCGTTTTTTTCAATCAGTTGAATTGGCATATTATTCTCCCTTTCCCTTGTGTTGCGTGTTGTTTGTCCGGGGACTGATTCCTTGGTGGAAGCCGCTGAATTGCCGCCCCAAGGCGTTGGCACGTCCTTTAACATCCGCTTAAATGTCTTTCCGTCAAGTATTTCGTATTGACGGAGTTTCCCGGCGACGCGGTCCAACCGGGGGCGATGTTCGCGAAGATTGGAATTCACTTGCGTCGGGGCACGCATTCTGCTTGTTTGCTGGCAAGACGGTGTGGCGAATTCGTCATTTTTGGGGGTTTGGCCGGGCTGCGAAAGCGGTCACGGCGGCGTTGGCTGTGGCGCTGGTGCTGGTTCTTGGCACCTTCGCGGTAAGTCCATCGCTGCATCAGCGCGTCCATGAGGAGAGCAATCGGCCGGATGGCATCTGCCTCGTATGCGCTTTTGCCAACGGCCAACTCACCGGGGCCTCGATCATTGCCGTCGCTGCCGTCGCGTGCGTGTTTCTTGTGGATGTCGTCTTCCTTGCGGATACGACGCTGATTTCTTACCTGGATTTTTACTTCCTGCCTAATCGCGGGCCACCGTACTCAAAGCGTTTTCCGCTGTTCAATTAGAGTGGGACTTCCCTGCCCGTGAGGGCGTGCGGAGTCGATGTGGACCCAGAATCCGAGCCGAGTTGCGCCTGAGCGCGCAGCACCGGCGCAATAGACCGATAAGTCAGGACCCTATGAGGTCAATCATTAAATTAGTTGTCGTGACCGCGCTTCTTGCTGTGGCGGGTTGCGCGGTGGGGCCGAATTTTAAGCGGCCGGCGCCACCTCCCACGAACAGTTATGTGGCGAAGCCGCTTCAGACGACGGCGAGCACGACGAATGTCGCGGGCGGGGAATCGCAGCGGTTCGTGGAGGGACTGGATATTCCGGGACAATGGTGGGGCTTGTTTCATTCGGAACCGCTGAATGAGTTGATCAAACGTTCGATCACCAATAATCCGGATCTCAAGGCGGCGCAGGAGGCGCTGGTTGTGGCGCAGGAAAATGTGAAGGCGCAGCGCGGGGGGTTTTATCCCAATATCAGCGGGTCTTTCGCCGCCAGCCACCAAAGGCAATCCAGCTTTATTTCGCCGACGCCGAACGCCAATGTGTTTGAGTATAGTCTGTTCACGCCGCAACTCAGTGTGTCGTACTCGCCGGATGTTTGGGGCTTGAACCGGCGGACGCTCGAATCCGCGAAGGCGCAGGAGCAAAGCGCGCGGTATCAAATGCTCGCGACGTATCTTACGTTGAGCGCCAATGTTGTCGTGGCGGCGATCCAGGAGGCGTCCTTGCGCGCGCAGATTGAAACAACGCGCGAGCTGATCGGCATTTCCTCGAACGTCATTGATATTGTTCAATATCAGTACACGAAGGGGTATGCCAGCGGGCTGGATATTGCGGCGCAACAATCGCAACTCGCGCAAGTCGCCGCGACGCTTCCGCCGCTGCTGAAACAATTGGCGCAGCAGCGCGATCTTCTGGCGGTTTTGGCCGGGGATTATCCGAGCACCCAGTCTGGCGATTTGTTTGATCTGTCAAAACTTAAATTGCCAGTGGAGCTGCCTGTGACCGTGCCTTCCAGACTTGTCGAGCAACGCCCGGATATTCTCCAGGCGGAACAAAATTTGCACGCGGCGAGCGCGCAGATCGGAGTCGCCATCGCAAACCGGCTGCCGAACATCGCCCTCACCGCTGATGCCGGCAGCACGGCGTTGAGCATCGACAAATTGTTTCAGTCCGGCTCCGGGTTTTGGGGAGTTGGGGGAACGATTACGCAACCGATTTTTGACGGGGGGACGTTGCTGCACCAGGAACGTTCGGCGAAGGCGGCCTTCCGGGAGTCGGCCCAGCAATATCGCAGCACGGTTTTGTCGGCGTGCCAGAATGTCGCCGATTCACTCAATGCGCTGGAACAGGACGCCGCGGCGTTGAAGACGGCGGCCGCGGCCGATGCCGCCGCGAAAGTGACGCTGGATCTTTCGCGCCAGCAATGGAAGGTCGGTTATGGCGGGTACCTGGCGTTGCTGAGCGCGGAGCAAACTTATCAGCAAGCCCAACTCAATCTTGTGCAGGCGCAGGCGAATCGTTTTGCGGACACCGCGGCGTTATTCCAGGCGCTGGGCGGCGGGTGGTGGAACCAGGCGGAATTCAATCAAAAGTGATCATGAAAAACACAATTTTAGCGGCGGCTCTCGTTGCGCTCCTGTTGGGGGGCTGTTCCCCGCATACGGAGAGTGAAGCGCCAACGGCCTTCGTCACGGCCAGCAATGTTACTCTCACCGCGGCCCAGCAGCAGCATATACAGTTTACCACGATTGCGCCTTCGGAGTTCCACCGGACCGTCGATACGACGGGCATTGTAAATTTCGATAGCGACCAGGCGACAACCATCCTGGCGCCAATGTCCGGCCCGGTGTCGCGGATTCTGGTGAAGCTGGGGGAGGAGGTCAAGGAAGGGCAGCCGTTGGCGGAAGTGGATTCGCCGGATTTTGCGACGGCCATCAGCACTTATGTGAAGGCGCTGGCCACGGCACGCATCACCCAGCAACTTGCCCAGCAGGACCAGGACCTCATTAAGCATCACGGCGTCAGTTTGCGCGAAGCGGAGCAGGCAAAAATCGACGCCACCAATGCCGCCGCGGATGCCGAAGCGGCCCTTCAACAACTCGTCTCTCTGAAAGTTGATACTAATGCGATCAAGGCAATTCAAAATGGAAAGCCGATTGCCACCGTGCCGGGGATTATTCGTTCGCCAATTGCCGGCAGCGTTGTGGACCGGGCGGTCACCGTCGGGGAACTTTTGCAGGGGGGGACGACGCCGTGTTTCACCGTTGCCGATCTCTCCAAAGTCTGGGTCATGGCAAACTTGTTCGGGCCGGACCTGGGTTCCGTCAGCGCCGGGGATCCAGCCGAAGTATTGACAGGGACGGGTCTGGGGGATTTCTCCGGAACGGTGGAGAATATTGCGGCCGTGATGGATCCGGACACGCGGTCGGTTGCCGTCCGCGTGGTTGTGGAAAACCCGAAGGGCGCGCTTAAAAACCAGATGTACGTTCGCGTGCTGATTCATTCAAAAAATGGAACGACCGGCATGATGTCGCCCGTCTCGGCAATTTTACGCGACGATGAAAATCTCCCGTTCGTTTATGTCGCGCAGGCCGACGGCAGTTTTGCGCGGCAGAGCGTGACGCTGGGTTATCGTGATGGCGACCGGTACGACATCACCGAGGGGCTTAAGACGGGCGACCGGATTGTGGCGGATGGCGCCTTGTTTGTTCAGTTTCTGCAAAACCAATGAGCGACTATCTTCCGCCACCCGAAAATCCGCCGCAGACAGCGTCGATGATCCACCGCATCGTGGCGTCGTCGCTGCGGCAGCGATTTCTTGTGATACTGATGACACTGGTGCTGATGGGGGCCGGCACATGGTCATTGAACCGCGTCTCCGTCGATGCCTATCCCGATCTTTCGCCGCCGATGGTCGAGGTCATCACGCAATGGCCGGGACACGCCGCCGAGGAAGTCGAACGCCTGATTACTGTCCCCGTCGAAGTGGAAATGAACGGCATTCCGAACATGACGATACTGCGTTCGATTTCGCTTTACGGATTGTCGGACGTGATCATGAGCTTTCGCAATTCGACCGACAATTACTTCGCGCGCGAACAGGTTTTCAACCGAATACCTGATCTGACGCTGCCCAACGGAGTGACGCCCTCGGTGTCGCCGCTGTCGTCTCCTTCGGGGTTAATCTATCGATATGTGCTCCAGAGTCCGGACCGGTCGCCGATGGAACTGAAAACCATCGATAACTGGATCGTGGATCGGCAATATAAATCCGTGCCTGGCGTGGCGGACGATTCGGGGCTGGGCGGTCCCACCATGCAGTATCAAGTGCTGCTGGACCCGGTGAAACTCGCGGCCATCGGGTTGTCGGTGTCGCAGGTGGAAAGCTCGTTGACCGCCAACAACGGCAACGCGGGCGGCGGATTTTACTCGCAAGGCGGACAGTTTTATTACGTGCGCGGGCTGGGCCTTTTGCGCACGCCGGAGGACATTGGAAATGTCGTCATCTCAGTGCATGACGGCACGCCGATTTTGGTCAAGGACGTCGGGCAGGTTGTGATTGGCTACGCGCCGCGCCTGGGACAATTCGGCTACATGGACGAGGACGACGCGGTCGAGGGAGTCATCCTGATGCGCACCGGCGACCAGACGCAGAATGTTTTGAAGCGGGTTGAAGCCAAGACAAAGGAACTCAATGAACAGGTGCTGCCCAAAGACGTCAAAATTCTGCCGTTTTACGACCGGAGCGACTTGATCGCTTTGACGACGCAGACTGTCGAGAAGAATTTGCTGCGCGGGATGCTGCTGGTCGTCGTGGTGCTGGTGTTCTTTTTGTATGATTTTCGCGCGGGATTGATTGTCGCGGTGGCGATCCCCCTGTCGTTGCTGTTCGCGTTCATCTGCCTCGATCTCCAGGACGTTTCCGCCAATCTCCTCTCCATCGGCGCGGTGGATTTTGGAATTCTTGTTGACGGCGCGGTGGTGATGGTCGAAAACATTTTCAGGCAGGTTTCCGCGCATCGGGAGGGGAAATTGAACATCCGCCAAGTCATCGTCTCGGCGGCGGCGGAAGTGGACCGGCCGATTTTTTACGCGGTGGCGGTGATCGCCGCGGGCTTCGTGCCGATTTACGTACTGTCGGGGCCGTCGGGCAAATTGTTCAAGCCGATGGCGGACACGATGATTTTTGCGCTGATCGGCTCGCTGGTGATCACGCTGACGGTGCTGCCGGTGCTGTGTTCGTGGGCCATGCGCAAAGGCATTCGGCCGCGTCGCAACGTTGCGTTCGAGGCGATCAAGTCCATTTACACCGTGGGACTGGATTTGTGCCTTGCGCATCCCTGGGCAACGACGTTTGGCTCGGCAATCCTGGTGGGCGCTTCGCTGCTGCTGGTTCCGGCGATCGGCGCGGAATTCATGCCGCATCTGGATGAGGGCGCATTGTGGGTGCGCGCCACGATGCCTTACACCATTTCGTTTGATGAATCGCGGAAGATCATCCCGGAAATGCGCCAGATTTTGCGCTCCTTTCCGCAGGTCACGACCGTTGCCGACGAGCACGGCCGACCCGATGACGGCACCGACCCCACCGGGTTTTTCAACGTGGAATTTTACGTCGGCCTCAAACCGTACGGGACTTGGACGGGGCCTTACCAAACCAAGCCGGAGTTGATTGACGCGATCAACAAAAAGCTCTCGGTGTTTCCCGGGGTCATCTTCAATTACACCCAGCCGGCGGAAGACGCCGTGGACGAAGCGGAGACGGGATTGAAAAGTTCGCTGGCGGTCAAAGTTTTTGGGACCGACCTTGTCACATTGGAACAGAAGGGGAGAGAAATCAAAAAGGTGCTGGAGCGCGTGCGCGGCATCACGGACGTGACGCTTGTCCAGGAGTTGGGGCAGCCCAGTCTGACCATTGATATCAAGCGGGACAAGATCGCGCGCTATGGGCTGAATGTCTCCGATGTCAACAGCCTCATCCAGGTGGCCATCGGCGGCGACGTGGCGACCGAAGTGGTGCAGGGCGAGAAGCAGTTTGACCTGGTTGTGCGCCTCCAGCAGCAATATCGCGATAACCCGGAGCAAATCCGCAACATCCTGATTTCCACACCGGCTGGCCAGCAAATTCCCATCAGCGAGCTGGCCGATATCGTGGTGACCAACGGCGCCTCCTTCATCTATCGCCAAAATAATTCCCGATACATTGGGGTCCAATTCTCGGTGGAGGGACGGGACCTGGCGGGCGCCGTGCAGGACGCCATCGGGCAAGTCAATTCCAAGGTAAAACTGCCGTCCGGCTATCGGGCGGATTGGGGCGGCGAATACACCGAATACACCGCGTCGCGGCACGAATTGAACATCATTCTGCCGCTGACGCTGTTCCTGATTTTCCTGATTCTTTTTGCGCTTTACAGCAATCTGAAATTCCCGTTCATCACGGTGCTGGGCGTTTTGCTTTCAGCGCCCGTCGGCGGGATCGTGGCCTTGTGGGTGACCGGGACGCCTTTCTCGGTTTCTTCGGGCATCGGATTTTTGGCGCTGTTCGGCGTTTCTGTCCAGACGGCTGTCGTATATATTTCTTACGTCAACGAATTGCGTCGCGGCGGGACAAACATCCAGGAGGCGACGCGCGAGGGCGCCATTTTGCGGCTGCGCCCGATCATCATGACGGCGCTGGTTGCCGCGCTCGGATTATTGCCCGCCGCACTGGCCACCGGCGTGGGGACGGATTCGCAGCGTCCATTTGCGCTGGTCATCGTCAGCGGATTATTCTCGCGCCTGTTGATCAGCGTGTTCCTGATGCCGGCGCTCTATCTGCTGGTTGCCCGTTCCGGTGACCGGTTGGAAGTGTAGCGCCGTTAATTGGGCAGAATGTGCGTTGCCGAAACGATGAGGCAAAGCGGTTTTTCCGCCACGCTTTGCGGCGAGTAGCTTGTGGCGAATGTTCGCGCGCCGTCCAGCGGGCATGAGGGCAAACTCCCCGCGGCCGCCTGGCCGAGGTAAGGCTGGAGGTCGCTCCCCAAGGGCGTGTCGGAGGTCATTTTGCGTTGTTCCAGCGCCCATTGCTGTTTGGCGCCATTGATGTTGTGGAGGTTGCTGATGCAGGCATTCATCTCCGCGACTTGTTGGGAATGCACGAAGTTGGGAATTGCGATCGCCGCCAGCAGCCCAATGATGGCCACGACGATCATGATTTCCACCAGTGTAAATCCGTTTTTGCTTTGTTTGTTTTTCATAACTGCGTCTCTTTCGAGCGCGGCGTGAACAAGACAAAAGGCGGGTTTATACGATTACGATTTATTCACAGATTGCCTTCTGTCAACCGCACCGGAATTGTTTAACCCGGCAATCGCGGCTTGGTTTCGGTCAAAAGAGACACTCCGGGACATAGGGGATTACCCCCATAGACCGTAACTGCCAAAAGGGGTAGTTTCGTGGCAGTGAATCGCGGGTTTACAGGGCGGGCGTTCCGAAACGAGCCGGAAACCGATGCTTTCGGCATATTGTGGAGTCGCCTTGCTGAGATTGTTGCCCACCTGGCTCCATCCGAATCACGTACCTCGCAAGGTCTTGGCGGCAAATTTCTTAACTACTTTGTGCGCGCCATCGATGCCGTCATGCGCCGCTGCCAGGGCATCATGGAGTTTACGGACAATGAGCAATGTATTTTGCGCGTCAGCGCCCGCGGGGCGCGCAGAGGCGAGCGACTCACCGGCGGACGCCTCGCCGCCAAAGGCGAGTTGATCGGGGAAATCCATCTGTGGAACGAGCGCATCCCCGCCATGCCGCCCGGGGGCGCCGATATGATTTGGGGCACGATGATGCGGCGGCGGTTGCGCCTGTCCCTTATCCTGCTCGCGGATTTCATCCAAACCGATCCCCGCTTTTCGCGCGTCAATGTCTTTTGCGGGGAAACGGCTTTTGCCGCCGGCAAATCGCTTGATCAAACCCACGGCATGGCGTCTTATTTTGGATTTGAAATTGTGGAAAATCGCCGGTCCAAAGGATTTTGGGGATGGTGGGAGCGCTTGGGCGAGGCATTTTATTTGTGGGGCATGGTGCGGACCTTCAATCCCGGCGCGCTCAAGTTGGAATCTCTGATGAAACCGGTTTGGTTTCAATTCTGGCTCAGGCGTGAAACGTTGTTGAAAAAATACGCCGCGGTAAAAGCGCCCCGGGCGCAATTCGTCGCCGTCCCCGAATTGACCGATTCGGCTGGCCGTCGCGCCGCCTGATGATTTTTCTCGTCGCCATCCTCTGGGCGGGCCTCATCACGACCCTCTTGATTCGCGCCGCCGCGCAATACCGCCATTACGAAACGCTCGCTTCGCCCAACACCGACGCCGCCTTGGAACAATCGCTCCCGAAGGTGGCCGTCATCATCCCCGCCCGCAACGAGGCCTCGAATATCGCCCGTTGTCTGCGCTCGCTGCTTTCCCAAAATTATCCGGCGGGCCAATTGCGTTTCGTCGTCGTCAACGATGCGTCCACAGATGCGACCCCCGCGATTGTTCGTGAATTGGCCGCTGAAGATCCCCGCGTGCTCCTGCTCCAGGCCGGCCCGCTTCCTGCCGGCTGGGCGGGCAAACCACGCGCTTGTTCGGCGGGCGCTCTTGCCGCCGGCGAGAGCACTTGGCTCTGCTTTCTGGATGCGGATACTGTCGCGGAGCCGGACTTGCTGGCTGCCGCCGCCGGGGAAGCCGTCCGTCGCGGACTGGACATGCTCTCCCTGGAGCCTCGCCAGGAAATGGGCAGCTTTTGGGAACGGGTCGTTCTCCCCACCGGATTTTTCCTCCTGGCCTTCCAGCAGGATTTGCGTCGTGTCAATCATTCGGAAGCCCTCGACGCCACCGCCAATGGGCAATTTATCCTGGTCCGCCGCCAGGTTTACGAAGCCGTTGGGGGCCATGCCGCTGTGCGTTCCGAAATTTGCGAGGACAAAGCGCTGGCGCGGGCCGTCAAACGCGCCGGGCACAAGCTTGCCCTGATCGGCGCGGAAAAACTTATCCGCACGCGGATGTACACCGGCTGGACGTCGCTCTGGGAGGGGCTTTCCAAAAACGTCACCGAAATGCTCGGCGGATTGGGCGTGACGCTGTTCGTTGCGGCGGGGGCTTTGGTTTTGGGATGGGTCAGCGTCCTTGCCCCGTGGTGGGCGTGCCATGTGGTTGCCGTCCAATCCCATGCCGTGACCACCATGGCCGCGTGCGTCGTTATTTGTCTGGCCAGCCTGGCGCTGCTTTGCACGCACTTCTCCGGCTCGCGCTATTTTGGCATTCCGTGGTGGTATGGATTTTTGCTGCCGCTGGGCTACACGGCCGCGGCATTGATCGCCCTCAACGCCGTCCGCCTGCGCCTCAAGGGAGAAGTCGCCTGGAAAGGCCGCGTCCTGGCGGCGCCCACGGCGGCGTAAAATTTGCGGAAAATTTGCAAATTTTTCCGAAAAAGCGTTGCCAAAAAAAACCTTTGCATTAAAGTCTTTGCCGGATGGTCGAAATAGTGCGGTCGAACGTGAAAAATATGACCATTTCATTCCTCCACGTTTGACTCGAAAATGTTGCGGCCCTTGGGCTGCGGCAAATAGTTTTGGATGAACGTTCCCGTTTGTTTTTTTGCGGAGACTCAGTTGCAATTCGTCTGGGGGCGCGCGACCGTCGCCGCTCGCGGCATCATTTTTATTCTTGTCGTCGGCTCCGTCTTTAGCTGGTACATGATGGTTTCCAAAGCCCTCCAAATGCGCCGCGCGAAAAAGCTCAATCTCTTTTTCGAATCCGAATTCCGCGCGCAGAAAAATGTTCTCGGCATTTTCGACCGCCGCGTCGAAGCCTCCGGCTGCCCTATGTTCGCCGTCTATCGCGAAGGCTGCCTCGAACTCGACGCCCGCCTCAAAACCGACGGCATCCAAAGTCGCCGGCAGTTTCTCTCGCTCAAAGCCATGGAACATGTCAAACGCACAATTGAAAATGCCGTCGCCCGGCAATCCATCAATTTGGAATCCGGCTTGATTCTCCTGGCGATTGCCGTCAGCGGCGCGCCGTTTCTCGGTTTGCTCGGCACAGTTTGGGGCGTCATGGACACCTTCGCGGAGGTCGGCCAGATGGGACGCGCCGATTTGCCCACGATGGCTCCCGGCGTTTCCGCGGCCTTGATCACCACCGTCGCCGGTTTGCTGGTGGCAATTCCCTCCATGGTCGCTTACAACTGGCTCGTCCATACTTTGCGCGTCCGGACGGTGGAGCTGGACAATTTCGCGCAGGATCTGGTGTCGAAAATGGAGACCGAATACATGAAGGAAGAATGAAGCGCTTCTCACAACGCAATTCGCTGGTGACGCTCAACGAGATCAACATCACGCCGTTGTTGGACCTCGCTTTTGTGTTGCTGATCATTTTCATCATCACCCGCCCCCTCATCGAGCAGAACATCGATCTCCAATTGCCCCAAAACATGGGCCGGCCTGACACTCGCGACATCAACCGCCATAACATCCGCATGGTCGAGATCAATGCGCGGGGCGAGTACTGGCTCCAGGGCCGCAAGCTTTCCCTCGCCCAATTGGAATACGAGTTGGACAGCACCCATCGGCAAAATCCCAAGCTCATCGTCGATATTCGCGCCGACAAACGCGCGCCATGGGGAGACGGCATCGCTGTGGTTAACGCCTGTCAGCGCCACGGCATCACGCAATTTTCCATCCGCACCTCGCCGTCGTCGCATCCATGAACCGCCTCCAAAAAAAGTGCTTTGTGTTCGCGGTCGGCATGCACGTCCTGCTGGCGGTCATTTTGATTGTCAGCGCCGCCTTCCGCAACCGTCCGAATGACACTGAAGCGCCGGTTCTTTCGCTGATTCCCGCGAATATCCTCGACCAGGCCGGCGTCGGCGGAGGAGAGCAACCGGCGGCGACCGTTCGCGTCGCTCAACCGCAACCTCCATCCCAGCCGCAGCCACAAGCCCAGCCGCGCCAGGAAGTGCAACCGGTGGCCCAACCCGTCGTTGCGCGCCGCGTCGAACGACCCAAACCGCAGGAAGAGGAAGTGGAGACACGCACGATGGCCTTCTCCGAGAATCCGCTCCCGCGTCCGACCAAAACTCATCGCCACGAAGTCCACCCCACTTTTACTTCCACCGTCCGTCCCACCCATACCAGTCGTCAAACCGCTGAAACTTCCGAGGCCGCCTCTGAAGTTTCCGCCGCGCGCGCCCAAGCCCGGCGCCGCAAGGAAATCGAAAGCGCTTTCGATAATCTGGCCTCGAACGTCCGCACCAGCGGCGCCGGCAAAACAATCGTCGATACCCCCGGAATCGGCGGAGGCGGCGAATCATTCGCGGGTTATCGGGATGTGGTCAGGAGCTACTATTACCGCGCGTGGATCGCCCCCGAAAATGGCGGCGACAAATCGGCGTCGCCCGTTGCTCGAATCGTCGTCTCCCGTGACGGCTCCATCCTCTCCGCCGAATTGATCAGTCCTTCCGGCGATTCCACGCTCGACAGATCCATTTCGCGCGTTTTGAGAGACGTCACGAAATTGCCGCCGTTTCCCGCGGGCTCGCCTGACGATCAAAAGGTTTTTCGGCTTCAGTTTAGTTTGGACCTCAAAGAATCATCAGGATGAAAATACATATCAAAAGAACGTTCCTCGCAATTTTATTCTGCGTTTGTGGCCTTGCGGCAATGGCGGATGAAAACATTCCGATTATAAAACCGGCCAACCAGCTTATCCGCGTCGCGGTCAATGGTTTCGGCCCCGAAGTCCAATCCGTCCTCAGTTTCGATCTCGGCGTTTTGGGCATGCAAATCACCACCGGCAACGATGCCGATTACATCGTTTCCGGCCACGACGACGGCCGCGTCGAAGGAAGCCTGACCGCCGGCGGCAGCAGCCGCCCCTTGTGGACGAAAGCGTATGCGGGCAGTTCTCCGCGCTTGGAGGCGCACGCTTTTGCCAATGACCTCGTCAAAGAGATCCGCGGCACCGCCCCAATTTTTCTCACCAAGATTGCCTTTCGCCTCCAGGAGGGCGCCTCGACGGAAATTTGCGTATCGGACTTCGACGGGTTCAACTCCGCCGTCGTCACTCACGATCACACATTGGTCGGCGGCCCATCCTGGATTCCCGGCCATGACGGGATTCTTTATACGTCCTGGAGAAACGGGGACACGGAAATCCTCGATCACAATTTGAGCACCGGCGCGCGCCGGGTGGTCGCGGGCTATCCCGGCGCTAATTTGAGCGCCGAAGTCTCCCCTGACGGCCAACAAGTCGCCATGATCCTGAGCAAGGGCGGCAGCCCCAATTTGTATGTTGCCGACCTCAGCGGCGGCAATTTGCGGCAACTGACCCGCACTCGCGACGAAGATTCCTCGCCCTGCTGGGGTCCCAACGGCCAGATTTGTTTCGTCTGCCGCAGCGGACGCGCCCGCCTGCAAATCATCAACGCCTCCGGCGGGCAGGCCCATCCCTTGCGCCTGGCCGGAGTCTATGGCGACCTCACCTCGCCCGATTGGTCGCCCGATGGCAAACAAATCGCCTTCACCAGCGGCAGCCGCCCTTTCACTATTTGCGTGGCGCCCGCCGAAGGGGGGGACGCTCAGGAATTGGTCCCTGGCGAAGACCCGGTTTGGGCGCCCAACTCCCGCACGATTGTTTTTTCGCAACGGGCGTCCAACAACAAACGAATTTTATGCTTGCTTGACGTGCCCACCAAACACGTCAAGAATGTCCGGCAACTTTCGGGAAGCTGTTCAGAACCTTCGTGGGCGAGGTGACCAACAGAGACCCGTTAATCTTTGAGCAAAATGAAAAAAATAAATTTATTCGGGACCTTCATTATCAGCGCCGCCATGCTTTCAGCCGTCACCGGCTGCCACCGCAAACCTGTTTCCCCCACTCCAATTCCCGATTGGGTCAACCATCCGAATCCTGGGGCGAACCCCGGTGGTGATAACACCGGCGGCACGCTGCCCACTCCCGTCAGCCCCGTCAGCTCCAACGAAACGACGCCGGAATCCTACGGGCCGTACGCCGATTTTTTGTCCGGCCCCCACAACGAGGACCGCGAAATATTCAAGGATGACACAATCCATTTCGATTTCGACAGCGCGACAATCAAGGCATCGGAAGAATCCAAGCTGGCCGATTTGGGCAACCATTTTAAAGCCGACGAGAAGCGAGAGGGCCTGATTATCGAGGGCAACTGCGACGAGCGCGGCACGGAAAAGTATAATCTATCCCTCGGCGAGCGCCGCGCGCTGGCCGTGCGGGAGTACCTGCAAAATCTCGGAGTGGACCCTCAACGCATCAAAACCGTCACCTATGGCGCCTCGCGTCCGGTGGACCCCGGCCATGACGAAGCTGCTTACAGGCAAAACCGCCGCGATGACTTCGTCCTGGCTACCCCCAAGTAAGGTAAAGTAGCGTCTGCGTCTGAGCGACTACATTAGGTTTCGGTTCACCAATTAATAGTCCCCACGCGTCTAAAGGTAAGTTGGGACGTGGGACTACCGGACTCCCACACGATAGAAAAAGGAGCCTGCGCCTATGGCATTGGTATCGACGTACGTGGTGGTGTTGGTTTGGCCGGTGATGTTGGTCTGAATGGTTGTAAACGCCGGTTGCGCCGATAAATCGCTGCTGCGCTGCAGGTAGTAAATAATATTACTTACGCTTTCCCACGTCACGGCGAGACCGGCCGGATTATTGGTGGGCACAACTGTTGCCATGGCCAGAATCGAGGGGGGATTGGTCGGATTCAAACCGGCAATCCATTTCTGATAATTATTCATCCCGTTTCCGTCCGTATCCGCAAAATCCGCTGAGCCATCGGTGGGCAGGCCGTATTCTTCCAGCCAGGCGTAGGAAATAATCGAGGTGGGCGTCTGATATTCGTAAGCCCCGATATCGACCGTGCCGCCGACGATGCGCGGATTGCCGTCGAGATCATTGGTGACGGTAACGAAGGCGTTGTTGCCGGAATGGATGCAGGGGGAATTGGATTGGAGGTGAAAATCGCCCGCCGCGGGGTTTACAAACAGAGGGTTGTTGGTGATGTTATTTCCATATTCAAAATTAAGCGGGTGAAATGGTTCGGGCTCAAGGCAGCAATCTTGAAAATTCGTCACGCTGGTATATTCAACATAATTTCCCGGGTAAATGTTGCCATACAGAACGCAATTGCGCAAAGCGCAGCCGGTCACCAGGGGAGACGAGTCTGAGTTGGAGAGAGCGCCGTTGTAACAAATGGTACAATTGACCAATGTGCTTCCCTGGGCCACCGCCGTGCCGTCGTTGCCGGAGTGGTTGTAAATGATCAAACAATTATTCATGACATTGGAACAACCTGCGCCGCCATAGCCATCGCTGCTCGTAGTATAATTGACAAGGTTGCTGGCCAGGATGCAATCATTGAGAATGCCGCCAAAGGCGGCGCCCCCGAAACCAGTATTGTATTGGCCCAGGACGCTGTTGGCGACAAGAGTGCAGCGATTTAAAATACTGCCGTAGGTCCCTCCGCCGAAGCCGAAATAATTCTGGTATGAGGCCAAATTGTTCGACACGACGCAGTCCGTCAATGTTCCAAGATAAACGCCGCCGCCGCTCCCAGCCGCGTTGCTGCAAATGACACAATTTGAAATAAGGGCATTGGTTGTCTGGCAATAAGCCCCACCGCCATCGTACACCTGAGAAAAAAAGGCGGTGCCATTGGTCAGAGTAAAGCCGGACAAGGACGCGTTCCCGGCCAGACAGGCGCAGGAATAGGGACTGCCTTGAATAATGGTGTTGGCCGGGCCGTTGACGCTGGAAACGGCGACCCCGCTTGGAATTTGAATGCGCGCCATTATCGTGGCGTTCTGATTGTTGGTATCCACGAAATGAGTGACGCCTGTGGCATAAACTCCGTTGGTCACCAAAACCAAATCACCCGAACTGGCAACCCCAATCGCCTCCTGAATGATAGTGGCTGCCGTCTCCCAATTCGTGTAGGGCATAACGGGGTTTGTGCTGTTCACATTCACGTAATGCGTGACTTGGGCCGGGGCTTCCGCCACGCCAAAAAGCGCAAGACCCAAAATCGGCATGCATATAAATTGGTTTTTCATTTGCGCGCCCCGAATTTTATCGGCTAAGCCGCCTTTTGGTCGAGAAAAAATGAAATGAGAAAGCCGCCTTAATCGCAAAATACAGCGCCAGCCGGACCTTGGACGAGCAAACGCCGTCGTCCACACCGCGACAGCAATCGCTGCCGTTGTCTATCGGTCCAACGCCGCCGCCCTGATCGGCTTTTTGACAAATACATGCGGACATGATTTCATAACCCGGGGCTGGAAACTAGACGTGGCCGCCCAGCCGCATACACAGTAGCGGCCTACGGCCCCATCTTAAGCCGGTAGAAATTATCCGTTCCCGTCGCGGTGTTTGTGATCATAAACATCGCTTTGCTAACTTATGCCGTTGGCGAATTTGTCCGGGAAGGAATTGGCGGAGGCAGAAATGCGCGATGCCAGGTAATTGGCACCGCGCATAAAATCCTGCTAATCCAGAAGATTTACTGGAAGATCGTCTCTTCGCTTTCGAGGAATCCCTGAAGATGCCGAAGACGGGTTGGGTGCCGCATTTTCCGCAGCGCCTTGGCTTCGATCTGTCGAATCCGCTCCCGGGTCACATTATACTGGCGTCCAATTTCCTCCAGCGTCCGCTCGTAACCGTCCACGAGGCCGAAACGCATTTCCACGATCTTCCGTTCGCGTTCCGTCAAGGTCGCCAGCACATCGCCCAAGGTGTCCTTGAGCAGGCTGTAACTGGTGACATCTGAGGGATTGGCCGCTTTCTTGTCCTCGATGAAATCGCCCACGCTCGCGTCATCGCCATCGCCCACGGGCGCTTGCAACGAGACGGATTGCTGGGCCATTTTCAGGATCGAACGCACGCGCTCGACCGGCAAATTCAATTCATCCGCGATTTCTTCAGGCTCAGCTTCGCGCCCCAATTCCTGCATCAGCCGCTTTTGCACACGCATGAGGCGGTTGATCACCTCGATCATGTGAACGGGAATGCGGACCGTCCGGGCCTGGTCGGCCACGGCGCGCGTGATGGCCTGGCGAATCCACCAGATGGCGTAAGTCGAAAACTTGTAACCGCGCTGATACTCGAATTTCTCGACGCCCTTCATCAGGCCCATGTTGCCTTCCTGGATCAGGTCCAAAAAGGAAAGGCCGCGGTTGGTGTGCTTCTTGGCAATGGAAATCACAAGGCGCAGGTTCGCCGCCGCCATTTCGCACTTGGCTTCATCCGCCCGCGATGCCGCCTTCTTCATGGAGGAATGCGCGGACAGGAACCGGTCGCGCGGCATCCGGACAAATTTCTCCAGTGCCGTCAGCTTGTGCTTTTCAGCCGTAAGCTGCGTGGTCAGAGCCGCCGACTTCCGATGCTTCTGCAATTCTTCAATCGTCCGCGCCGTCGTGCGGATTTGGTCCGCGACATTGTCGGAAACGATCATGATTTCCTCGGCCACTTTGGGCTTGTAGTAAAACTTGGGAAACGTCCCCTGCAACGCCTTGTCGAGCTTCTGGTATTTAGCCAGGGTGCGCGGGGTCGGACCCCGGCCGCTCGCCGCGCGAATCTGGTCGTAAGTCTTGTCCAGCGCCTGGTCCAACTCGCGTGCCCGCTTGATCAAACGGCGCAACACCGTCAGGTGCGAAGACCGGCTTTCCACCTTTTTGTCCACAATGACGCGGTCAAAGCGTTCGCGAGGAGGATCACACAAAAGTTTTTCCGCCAGCGCCACGTGTTCCTTGCCGGTGAAGCCGAAGCCAAAAAGAATCCGGCGCGCTTCCGTTTCGCCTTCCTCGATTCGCTTGCAAATCTGCACTTCCTGCTCCCGGGTCAACAGCGGCACTTTGCCCATTTGGCGCAGGTACATCTGGACTGGGTCATCCAAAATATCGAGCCGGCTTTCGTCTTCCTCTTCAGGTTCGGCTTGTGGCTTAACGCGCTCCAAATCAGGCGCTTCGACAATTTCCACTTCGAACCCGCGCAGTTTGGAATAAATTGCGTCGAGAACCTCGGGCGTCACGACATCGTCCGGCAAGGCGTCATTGATGTCGTCGTAGGTCAAATAGCCCTGGTCCTGGGCCAACCGGAGTAAATCCTTGATTTTGGCGGCAATGATCGGCGAGTCCACGGTCACCGGTTCATGGCTGACCGCCACCGCGGCTGCGGCGGGTTGGGGCGGCTGCAGACTTCGCGCCGATCCCGAACCATTTTTGGCCTTTTTGCCATTGGTCGTGGACTGGAGCGTGAATCGGGCTTCCTTGGCGGTTCTTTTCAGAGGAGGCGCGGTTTTAAGCCCTGATTTGCGACTTTTGTCCCTAAGAACTCTCTTTTGCAGCATATTGTAATCGGACAACTTTGAAAGATTTGGGTTCATTCAAAACCCGCGGTTTTACCGCCGCATTCATCGACACGGAACCCTTTTTGTTCCGGCTGCTCTTATTTACCGAATCTCAAAAATTAGAAGTCCGTGCCGCCATAGAATACAGATGTTCTTGTTCCTGTCAAAGGAAGAGAGGCATTTTTTGCACTATTTTTAATTACATAAGTGCAAGTGTTTGGTACGAAAAATGTTACATCCTCCCACTTTATAAAGTTCAAGCCGCCTTCAAGGCGGAATTCATCGCCGACTCATGGGCAAATATCGCCCGTTTGCGCAATTCCCCCCACCGATACCCCCCAAATGCCGCCGTTTCCCTGATGACCCGGTGGCAGGGAATCAGCCACGCAACCTCGTTGCTCCCCACCGCCGAACCCACCGCCCGGGCGGCTTTTGGCTCCCCAATCGCCGAGGCCAGACGCCCGTAGGTTGTCAATTGGCCCGACGGGATGCGCATCAAGGCCCGCCAAACCCGCACTTGAAAGGCGGTGCCTTGGACGAACGCTGTCAATTGGAGCGGGCCGGAGTCGCCCGGTTGGGTAAAAACTTCACCAAGTAGGCTGCGGGCGCGGGCGTCGTCCCGTTTCCATTGCGCATTCGGCCAAAGGCGGGTCATTTCGTCCCAAACCGCTTTCGGGCCGGCATCCACAAAGGATAAATGGCAGATGCCGCGGGGACTTTGCGCCACCAGGCAGCGGCCAAACGGGGTCGAACCAAAGCCCGCCTGGATGACCCAGCCGGCTCCCCCGCTTTTGATCTCGCCGGGAGACGCCGCTTCAAGGTTCACGCACAGGTCGTGCAGGCGTCCCGGACCGGAAAGGCCCGCCTCGAACGCCGCGTCCAGAACGCTTCCGCCCTGGGCGAGCAAGTCCCGAACGTGCTCGAAGGTCATGCATTGCAAAAACTGCTTTGGCGTTGTCCCCGCCCATTTTCGGAAAAGGCGGTGGAAATGGAACTCGCTCATCCCGGCTGCTTTCGCGAGTGTCGAAAGACTTGGCTGCGAAGCTGGCTGTTGATCCAGGAACCGGATGACGCGGGCGATGCGTTCGTAATCGTTCATGGAACCAAATTGGGGCCGGAACGCCGCGTTTCCCACCCGTTTCTTGCGCCTTATTTTGGCGGAAACTCGAAGCTTACTTTCTGGTCGTCGTCCAGCACCAGGAAGGCCGGGAAGGGCTTGCCGGCCTTCGAAATAAACTTGTCGAGCAAATCAGTGCGGCCATTTTCGGCGAGCTTCTTAACTTGCTCGCGGTCAATGGGTTGCTGCAATATGCTCTTGGATACTTTGAATTTGCACGGCTTCTTGTCGGCTTGCGATTTCTCACACAGGTATTGCGTGTCCGCCTCGAAAACTTTCCCCCCGCAAATCGGACAAACCGTCAGCGGCTCCGCTTTGCTGAAATCGATTTTCGGCGCCGGCTCCTTCGGCTTTCCTGCCGCCGCTTTTTTGCCGGTGCGAGGTTCGAATTCGAAGCCGACTTTGCCGCCGGGCTGAATGACGAGGAACGCCTTGAACGGGCGGCCCTTCTTTGAAATGAATTTCTCCAGCAAATCGGTGCGCCCCGCCGTCAGCAGTTTTTCCGCCTGCTCCTTCTCGATGGCGCGTTGCAAAATGATTTTGCCCAGGCGGAACGTGCAACCTTCGCGGCGCGCCGTTTTCTCGCAAATGTATGCCATGCCGCTTTCATACACGCCGGAGCCGCAAACCGGGCATTTGCCGATGGGCGTCTGCCCCGTGAAATCCACAGGCGCCCCCTCGCCGTTGGCGTCCGATTGGCCAAAGTCAAATTCCGGCTTGAATTCCGGTCCCATTTTAATGATCGCCGCAAACGGCTTGCCCAATTTGCTCCGAAATCCCTGGAGCGGCCCGACTTTGCCCTTGGAGATCAATTCGTCGATTTCCGGAATTTCCAACTGCCGTCCCGCCACAATTTTCCACAGCGCAAAATCGCACTTCTGGCATTGAAACTTTTTGTAATTCTCCCTGACGACTCCCCCGCATTTCGGACAGGGAACCGTCAATTGCCCGAAATCGCCGGGCACGGTGTCGCTGTTATGGGACTTGGCCTTGGCGACGATTTGCCGGGTCATCTCCTCGATTTGCCGCATGAATTCCGGCCGTCCCAACTCGCCCCGCTCCATTTGCTTCAACTTGAATTCCCAATCGCCGGTCAGTTCCGGGGAGGATAATTCCGTAATCTCCAAACCGCGCAGCAGCGTGATCAGCGAGAAAGCCTTTGCGGTCGGTTGCAATTCCCGCGCGAGGCGCAGCAGATACTTTTCAAAAATCAAACCCTCGATGATCGCGGCGCGGGTGGCGGGCGTGCCAAGCCCCTTTTGGCTCATCGCTTCCCGCAATTCCTCGTCCTCCACCAGTTTTCCCGCCCCCTCCATGGCCGAAAGCAAAGTCGCCTCCGTGTATCGGGGCGGCGGTTTCGTTTGGGTGGCGAAAATGTCGATTTTCTCCGTATTTACCACTTCATTCGGTTGCACCGGCGCAAGGCGCGGCCCCTGGTCGTCCGTTTGCGCCTCGCGGCCATAGACGCTCATCCACCCGGCCTGGAGCATCACTTTTCCTTCGGTCTTGAATGCCTCCTGCTCGACGCGCGTGATCCGCGTCGAAACTAAAAACTCCGCCGCGGGATAAAAAATGGCCAGAAACCGTTTCGTCACCAGATCATAGAGCTTCTGTTCCGGCTCGCTCAGATTCTTGGGCGCCAGAGAAGTTGGGATGATTGCAAAGTGATCGGAGATTTTGGCGTTGTTGAAAATGCGTTTGTTCGGGCGCACCCATTGCTGTTTCAAAATCTCGTCCGCGAACGGCGCGTAAGATGTCTGCCCGAGCATCTCAAGGGTCGAGCGCACTGTCGCAATGTAATCTTCCGGCAGCGCGCGCGAATCGGTCCTCGGATACGTCAGGACTTTATGCCGCTCATAAAGCGTCTGCGCCAGACCGAGCGTGTTTTTTGCCGAAAAACCAAAGCGCCCATTGGCGTCCCGCTGCAAGCTGGTCAAATCGTAGAGCAAGGGCGAAAGTTGCGTCGCCGGCTTGCTTTCCTCGGTGACTTTGCCCGGTTTGCCCAGGCATTTGTCGCGAAGCGATTCCGCCCGCGCCCGGTCCCAAATACGCTCGGCCTTGAGGTCAGGATCTTTGTCCTTCGCAAAATTCTCGTCAAACCAGCGCCCCGCGTATTCGCCGGATTTCGCCGCGAACGTCCCGTGCAATTCAAAATAATCGCGCGAAATAAACTTGCGGATCTTCTCCTCGCGTTCCACCACGATGGCCAGGGTCGGCGTTTGCACGCGCCCCACCGTCGTCAATTGAAACCCGCCGGTCTTCGAATTGAACGCCGTCATGGCCCGCGTTCCGTTGATGCCCACCAGCCAGTCGGATTCCGAACGGCACACCGCCGCGTCGGCCAGCGGGCGCATCGTTACATCGTCGCGCAAGGCGCTGAATCCGTCGCGAATCGAGCCAGGCGTCATCGATTGCAGCCAAAGGCGCTGGATGGATTGCCTGGCCTTGGCATGTTGCACAATGTAGCGGAAAATCAATTCGCCTTCGCGCCCGGCGTCGCAGGCATTGATGAGGCGGTCCACGTCCTTGCGTTTGAGCAGGCGCATGAGGACTTTGAGGCGGTTCTCGCTTTTTTCAATCGGCCTCAAGTCGAATCGCTCCGGAATCACCGGCAGATTCGCAAACGTCCATTTACCGCGTTTGACCTCCACGCCCTCCGGCAGGCACAACTCGAGCAAATGCCCGACCGCCGACGAAAGGACATAGCGGTCGCTTTCGTAGTAGTCCTCGTTTTTGCTGAATCCGCCCAGGGCCTTGGAGATGTCCGCGGCCACGGACGGCTTTTCAGCAATGATAAGTGCTTTGCCCATGCAATTATTCTGAGTATTCGCTGCCTCTAAATCGGGAAGGTGGCTTAAAGACAACGTGAAGTCAATAGCCGCCCAAAAGATCGGGCTTTAACGC
>DATAXU010000120.1:0-14867 GCA_036272955.1 Verrucomicrobiia bacterium | reverse complement strand
GGAATCGCTGTAGTCCTGCGGATAGACGCGTCCAAACGTAAACCGCTCCCGGCAATTCTTTTTTGACGACGCCCGGTACGGGTAAAGAATGTACCCCTCGTAAAGGACAGCGTTGACAATGTCATCCAGCGTCGAAGAAGTCATATCGCAACCCTCTCCTTCTCCTCGTCGCCCAACAAAGAAACGATGGTATCGTCCCAATTGGTGAACCCCTGGCTCCGCTTGTAGGCGCACAACCGCTCGAAGACGCCCCGGCGCAAATAGAACCACGCGCTGTCTGGAAAATGATGTTCCATCAAACCCTTCCACACCTCGAGCGGCATCCGATACGCGCACTCCTTGTTCCAGGAGATTTGCTGGACCTGCAACCGCCCGTTTGCCTCGTAAAATATAGTGCCGCTGAACAAAAATAAAATGGGCACCTCACCCTCCTGCAAACCCTGAAAGTATTTCGTGGCCGCAACGTTCAAATCGAAAGTGCAAGGCATGGCCAATATGGTTTCGGCCTTCCCCGTAAACGGCGCCACCGTCGTGTTGCAAAACCCCCAAAGCCGGTTGCGAAGCGTTTGCCCCCACCGTTCCGGCTTCCCGAATAATTCCAAAAGATTCCCCTTCTCCCCGTCGTTATAAGTTCGCTGGGGAGTTTGGATCTGGACTTGCGCGTGAAGCATCACGGCATGGATCGTCTCGGTTTCCGGCTGGTTGCGAATCTCCAGCTTGAAATGCAATAACGGCGCCAGGCCGCGCGTGGCGGCCTCGACACCGGTGACTTGAAAATCGAGGTCAGGCATGGCTGAGATTGCTAAAAAAATTCGCGACTTCCCGCCAAACTTTTTCCCCGCCGGACAAACCGCGCCAATGCATCCGGATGAGGCCGACCAATTGGTAGCAGACGTCAATTGGGATGATGAAATATTCGCGCGCGCCGCCCACACGATTCATCAGGAGCGCCTCGACATCGCTCTGCATTTCCGCAAGGACCGGATTTTCCGCCTCAAGTTCCTTCCAATTTCTGGCCGGCAACAGAGACTCCACCGCCCCGGCCGGGCTGGGATAAAGGAACGTCATCTTTGCGCCTGGCGTGTCGTTGTAAAGGAAGGCCAGGTCGATAGGCAATGCAAAGTCATCCCATTGGCGATCCTCAAGACGGAAATCGGACAACCGCCGCACGTTGCGCGGAATCAACTTGAAACGACCGCCCACGACCGCCTCAAATCGCAACGCACAAGGATCGCAAACACAAAGGATGTGCCGCTTGCCGACCTCCAGGAGATGGCGATGGCTTGACGCAATCGGGACGCTGCAAAATTCGCACTGCTCCTCGGCAACGCGCGGCTGGGTCATCCGCCGAAGCATTGCGACGGCACTTTCGCTGCGGTTGGCGACGTCGGGGTTCATCCCTACGCGGGTGGAATGTAGGGCATCGACGGGTCTATCGGGTCTTCGGCCTTGGGGTTAATTCCTGTGGAATCTCGAGCCGAACGATATTGCGGGCCTTTGCCGCGTCCGGGTTCCTTGCCTTTGTCCAGGGCCAATTGTTCGCCGCGGTTGTTGCCTGCGATGTGAACGGGTTGGGGAGGGGTATGTTTATGTGGCATAGCGTTCCCTTACCAGCAGAAGGAATACCGCTTTTCCCGCGGTCAATTGCGGGGGATTTCCTTACGGCGACGCGGCAGCTCTATGCAGGTTGCAAGCAACGCGATAGATCAGGATGCAAAATGCATTCTCAAAACCCGCCGCAAATTCGGTTGGTTAACAAGTCCCGAAAGCCGTCCAGGTCATTCCATTCAGTCGCAACGTTCATTGGCTTGGCTCGGTCGTCGAGAACGGTCATCCCATCATCGGTGACACGCACGCCGAGGCGTTCCATCTTGCAGAAACCCTGGGACATAGCGAGATAAACGGCCACGGGGTCGAAAAGTGTCGAGGAATGATGCTCCGCCCCGCCCTTGCTCCAGACGCGGTAGTTTTCCACGATTGTTGTGGCGATCGGGTTGCGTGAGTGGAGGATTCGTTGATAACGATCGCCATCAAGGACGACCAGTCCGCAAGTGTCGAGAGGAGTGATCGTGATGTCCCAAGGCGCGGAAAGGCCTATTTTGGCGGCTTGCGGATCGGCTTTAATATTCCATTCGGCGCAGGGCGTTTTGGCCCCGCCATAACCCAGTCGGATACTGCCATCCATTCCGACAAAGCGCGCGTGTTTGGCTATCGCCGGCATGCGATCCAAAGCGGCCGCGACATTCGGCATAGGCCCGATACAGATCAACGTCACCGGTTCGGGCGAATTCATAATGACATCGACCATAGCGCCAACCCCGTCAGTGTGGACACGACCGGGATACGAACTTAAATCATAATCCCGGACCCATTCCGCCAGAGGCCCAACCCCACGGGGTTCGACATCCGGCCCAACGGCGATTGGAATGTGCGAATTGCCGGTCGTCTCCAGGAATTTCGCCAAAAGTTTGGCGCGATAGGGCGCCTTTCCATATTCTGTGGCCACAAGCTTTAAATTCAATTCCGGGCAACGCAGCAAAAAGCCCAACGCCCATGTATCGTCAATGTCGTCGCCAATATCGGTGGCCAGGATGACAGGACGCGTCCCGGCGCTCAGATCAACGGCGCGACATCCGGCCGTCAGACTGGCACATGCGGCGGCTTTTATAAAATGACGGCGGTTCATTGCGTTACCGAAGGATTTCCATCGTCAAACAATAATCGCGGTAGCCCATCGCCTGCCAGAATTTCAGCCCGGCGGTATTGTGCGTCAGGACCGATACGGTCAGGCGGGGGGAGGCGGGCCAAACGCAATCGCGCAACAACCGCATGGCTTCGCGGCCAATACCCTGCCGACGAAGGTGACGCACCACGAAAAAGTGACGCAGATAGATTTCCTCGGGATCGGCGCGGTAGAGGGCGTAGGCAGCGACCTCGACGTCGCGTTCAAAAAGGACCGCATCGAAACCTTCGTCGATCCAGTTGCTCATGCGCGCCTCCAATTCCGGGATGGTCATTGGATTTCGGTGGCCTTCGTCCGTAATGAGTTGCCGATTCAGTTCCGCCAAAAGCGTGCAGTCACGGCGATGCGCCATACGCCAGGTCATAACGGCTACGCTACTTGACATCCATCGATTGAGCCAGCGCTACAGCACGATTTTCCAACCAAACGTCGCGGTCGCTTCGGGACTGTTCGTCGTTTTGGGCCAGCAACTGGACTCCGGGCAGCATATCCGTTTCGACGGCAAAAATCCGGTCGCCATGAACGAACATGGCGACGCCTGTTTTTGGACCGATCGGACGGAGGAAGATGAAGGAAATCGTCCCTTCCCTGGCCTTTGGATGGAAATGGAAAACGGTGTCGGAGTCGTAAATGGTTTTGGCAAAATCGGTCAAAGCCTGTTGCGGGCCTTGCGATTTGAGGACGGACATCATCGAACTTTGCGCATTGAAAGAATGCGAGGAAAAAGTGATCCGGCTTCCCCAATTATCGTGAAACGTGACGCTATCCGGGCTATCGGTGACGATCCGCCCCCCCACTTCGGCGCTAACTGGAAACTGAACAGAGAAGTCTCCCTGGGAGGAAAAGTAGCTGGATCCACGAATGGACCCGGACAAATGCGGGGTCGTTGCGCAACCCCACGCGACAAGGCCGACGGCGAGCAAACAGCCCATGATTGTTGTTCTTGGCATTATTTCATTTCGTGACCCGGCAAACCCGGAGTCCATCCCCTACCGATAGCAACACCGACTGAACCCTTTTGTCGCGCGCCAATTTTCGATTCAGCCGGTCAATGGCCCGGCCGTTCGGGTTCGTGATCTGTTTGCCGCCGCCCAAACGACCGCCCCAAAGCATATTGTCGAACAAAATCAAACCATTCGGGCGCATGCGGGGCAACACCAATTCGTAATAGTCATCGTATTCCGCTTTGTGGGCGTCGATAAACGCGAAGTCGAAAGTGCGGCGTTTTTCGAGATTCTTCAAGGTTTCAATTGCCGGGCCGAGGCGGAGTTCAATTTTGTCTTTGACCCTTGCCCGCCGCCAATACTTTTGGGCGATGGCCGTCCACTCGGCGCTGGCATCGAGACACAGGAGGCTTCCGCCAGGCGGAAGACCGCGGGCGACGCAAATGGAACTGTAGCCGGTAAACGTCCCGATCTCGATGGCGTCTCGCGCGCCGACGGCGGCAACCAAAAGCGTCATGAAGGCCCCCTGGTCGGGGCCGATTTGCATCATGGAAATTTCACCAAGGGCGGCCGTTTCGGCGCGCAAGGCTTCCAGGGTGGCGTCCTGCGCGCCGCCGGAGCATTGGCAGATGTAACGAAAAAGGCGATCGTTAAGCGGAGTGTATTTAAGCATTCGAATTGCGATTACGGCCCAGGGACCGTCGCGCGGTAGAAGCGGTGCGGCGAACTGAGCGAGTTGGAGTCAGTGAACTCAAAGGAGCCGGAACCGGACGGGTTCGTGTAGATCGGCGTCCATTGGAGCAGATTGGTGGAAGTCCCGACGATCACCGGTCCCTGGCCAACTAATCCCGTTATTTGAACAGACAGATGGCTATTGGTGAGATGAATGGTGCCGGGAACGAAAGAAACGGGAGCCACGGCATTACTCGGGGCCACGGAATAGACGCTCACGTCGTCCAGCGGGACTCCATAGGTTCCGAAAACCTGGAACTGCAGGAGGGAATTTGTCACCGGAGCAAAAACAATAAATTGGAGATTTGTGTAAAGGAAAGGCTGCGTGTTGCTGATGTCATCCAAAACCGTTCCATCCCAGCTAATCTGAAAGTTGAATCCGATCTGAAAGTAAGGGTTTTCGACCCAGAGGGAAACCAGGTACGGGGTGTTCGTGACGGCCGTTACGCTCTGCGACAAATCTTCTTCCGGTCCGGAATTGTTTCCGAGATACGCCGCATATTGGCCGGAATGCATATCGGATTGAATAACGTACATATCATTGGTGTCCCCCGAGGTCGTCCAGTCGTCAAAATTTCCAAGTTCAAATCCGCCGTTTTGGATGAGATTCGGCCCGGTTGGCGAGGAGTAAGCGGTCAGAACGGCGGGTGCGCTGGTCACGGTTGCGCTCGCATTGGACACGATGACCCGATAGGTCCCTGAGTTGGTTTGCTGGAAGTTGGAGATCGTGAGGATATTGCTTTCTGAACCGGAAATGGAAGCGCCATCGACTACATTGGTTCCGTCAAGCTGCCATTGGTACTGCAAGAGGGGCGAGCCACCGGCCGTGACATCTAAAACGGCGGTGCCTTGCAGGGGAACGAACTGGTTCGTGGGTTGCTGGGTGAAATAAGGTGGAATATTCGACACGACCAGGACGGTCCGCGTGTTCGTTGTCGAATTTCCAGACGGATCGGTCGCGGTGTAAGTGACAGTGTAACTTCCTGGAACACTGGTATTTACGATTGCGTTGGTTGTTAGGGGCAGGTCTCCGGCACATGTATCGAACGCGGTGGCGCCGGGATCAACGTAAACTGAATTGGTGAGGGCGTACGTCGGGTTCATCCCAATAAGGGTAATGACGGGAGGAATGGTATCCACGACATTCACGATGCGGTAGGCGAAGCCCTGGTTTTCACTCGAATCGGATGCGAAGTAAGTATTGGTATAGGTGCCGGGAGAATCGATGTTCACGAAGTTATAGTACAAAAACGCAGCCACATTGCCGGAACACAAATCATAGGCTGTCGCGCCAGGGTCCGTCCAGCCGGAATGGCATTGGACATTGGTGCTTGCGTTGCCAATGAGAGTGACGATGGGCGGAATGGTATCGATCACATCCACTGTGCGACTCGCCACGGCGGAGTTGCCGTTGGTATCGGTCGCCTCGTATAAAACGGTGTAGGTTCCAGGCGAATTCGTATCATAGGTCCCATAAACCGACACCGGCAAGGCGCCGTAACCGCTTTCACTGGCGGTTGCGCCCAGGTCAGTAAAGCTGGTGTGACATTCGACGTTGGTTTGGGCGTTGCCGTTAAGAACCACCACCGGACCGTTGGTGCTCTCCGTGCCGACGGACAATTGCCAGGAAAGGATCTCCTGCTGGTCGAATTCCGAACCGGTCCCCGCCGTAAATCCAAAATAGGCCAAAGCCGAATTCAGATTTGTCAGGATATTAATGGTGCTCGTGAGGATGGGAGTGGCGGGCCGTGTCGGCAACTCCGATGCGCGGACCTCCAAGTCGCCGGTGGCTCCGTTGTAGTCAATCCAGGAATACCAGATGTTTCCGTCGCTAAGCTTGTTGGTTGGAGTGCCGTACCCATGATTGGCGACAGTGCCGCCCCAGTCCAGGCCGATGTAGTTGGCGCTTGGGTCGCCTGGATCGAGGTAGGTGTCGTAGTCGATTGCCACGCTATTGTTGATTCCGTAGTAACCGAGGCCGCCGCCTGGCTCTCCGAGCGCGGTGCTGGCGTCGGACTGCACCGTGAAGGTAATGCCATCGGCCCCGTTTGAAATGAGGCGGAAGGAGAAGAATGTGCTGAAGGACGTCCCTTCGGCAAAGGAGATGGGGTTTTGGAGAAAGACGGAGCCTGCCTCCAAAAAACTGGCCGTCGTCAGCCGAATATAAGATCCATTTGTGCTGTCATTGGTGGGCACGGCTGTTCCGTTGAACTGCAAATTGGAAACGCTGGCGAAATTGGTGAAATTCAACACGCCCACCGCCAAGTTGAGGACCACGGTATTGGTCGATCCGTAAGAATTGCTGATAAAAAGCTGATAGGAGCCGCTGTCGTTGGTGACCGCAGAAGCGATTGTCAGGATGTTGCTTTGGGAGCCGGTAATCCTGCCGCTATCAACCAGGTTGACGCTGTTGTGCTGCCAATGATAAGTCAAAGGATCGGTCCCTACCACCGACGCGGCAAACGTAATTGGGGTCCTGGGCGCCACGAGTTGAAACACGGGGCCTGGTTCAGTCAGAATGACAGGCGGCCCAGCGGCGACCGTCAGCGTCGCAACAAGGCTGGTTGCGGAGCCGAAGGAGTTGTACGCGATGAGCTGATAATCGCCGCCGTTGGACGACTGGACATTGGATAAAGTAAGCGTGCTAGATGGTGGGGTTGCGACCAGTTGCCCATTGAGAAACCATTCGTAGCCCGTCGCGTTCACCACATCGGCGGTGATCGATCCGGAATTACCACCAAAAAGCGCCAGACCTTGAGGCTCCTCCAGAATCGTGGGAATATTCTGCGGAGTAAAAAGGACGGTCTGGCCATTATCAATCATTTCCTCCGCCGCAGTGTAGTCAACCGTGTCGGCGTCGAAGTTATAGTCATTGTAGGTGACATCAATATACGAAATGGAATTGGTCCAGAAGCGCCCGCTCAGAGAGTTGCTGTATGCCAGCAACGTGTGAAGATTGGACATCACGTCAAACTGAAGCGGAATCGTGCCGGTAAAGTTGTTGCCGTTGATATCCATATATTGAAGGCTGTACAGGTTAGTAAGTCCAAGCGGGACGGGACCCGAGAGGTCATTGCGGTAAATGAGCAACGTCCCCAGATTGGTCAGGTCGTTCAAACTGGGCGGGGTTGTCCCGATCAGATTATTCTGGCTGAGATCCAGGTAACCTAGCTGAGTCAGGCCGGAAAAGATATCCGGAATTGTATTCGTTAAATCGTCCTGACTCACAACCAGACTCACGAGCTTCGCAAGGCTCGCAATGCTGGTGGGAATCGTGCCCCCCAGCGGATTGCCGTAAAGGACAAGGTTCTGCATGCCTGCCATATTCCCAATCCCGGAGGGGATCCCGCCCGTGAGTTGATTGCTACTAAAACTCAAGTATGAGACCAGCGTAAGATTGGTCAGGGCGTCGGGGATCGGTCCTGATAGATCATTGGCGCTTAAATCAAGGACCTGCAAATTAGTTAGAAGGCCAAGTTGAGACGGAATGCCGCCCGAAAGCGCGTTTTGGTCCAGCGTCAGCCAGTTCAAATTGGTCGCCCCCCCCAGATCAGTTGGAATACTCCCCGTAAGCTTGTTGACGCTAAGATCGATGACGTACATCTGGCTGAAGGCGCCCAAGCCGGCAGGAATACTCCCAGTCAAGGCGTTATTATCCAGGCTGAGGGTGCCCAACTCAAAAAGGTTTGTTAAACCGGGCGGTATGGAGTTGCCGAGTTGATTGTAACCGAAGTCCAAATAGTTAAGGTTGGTGCAATACTCCAGACTCTGGGGAATGCTCCCCACGAGTTGGTTGTTGTTCAAAGTGATCTGCTGCATATTCGTCATGCTGTCGAAAACGTCTGGAATAATTCCGGTCAAAGCGTTGTTATCCAGATTGAGCTGATCCAGCATGAACAGGTTGCCGATGCTGGCGGGAATGCCGTCGGTGATGGAATTGTAAGACAAATCGAGGAATTGGAGTGAGACGTCGTTTCCGATGCCCTTAGGAATACCGCCGGTCAGTTGATTGTTGTTCAGAAACAGATTTTGCAGCATCACCAAATTCGTAATCCCATCAGGAATGGTCCCTCCGATGCTGTTTGCGCTTAGGTCAATGAAATTGAGTTGCGTGCAGTTCGTGATGCTGTCGGGAATGGGGTTGGTCAAAAAGTTGTTGTGGGCGCGGAAGTTCGTGAGATTCGTCAGAACGCCGATATCTTGAGGGACCCCATTGGTAAAGATATTTTGGCTAAAGTCCAGGGATTGGGCTAAAATCATGTTGGTAATCGCATCGGGGATGACTCCGGTAAGGGCGTTGCCCCAGCAGAAGAAAGCATTTATATTGGTCAGATTCCCGAGAGAGTCAGGCAGCGTGCCGTCCAGGTCGTTTGCATTCAGGTAAAGAAACTGGAGCAAGGCAAGATCGCCAATGCCGTCCGGGACGGAATTGGTGAAAATGTTGTAAGACAAATCAAGGTAAACCATTTGGGTCAGGGAGCCAATGCCCTGCGGAATGCTTCCGGTGAGGCTGTTGCCGGTCACCGCCAGATTTTGTAATTCGACAAGGTTGGTCACGCTGTCCGGCAGCGTGCCGGTCAAGGAATCTCCGCTCAGATAAAGAGTCTGCAATTGGGTCAAGTTGCCGAGAAAGGACGGAATAGTGCCGCCGAACGGATTGTAGGAGAGGTCTAATTGCTGCAATTGCGACATGGCGCTCAACCCCGTCGGAATGCCATTGCTCAACACGTTGCCATTTAGAAAGAGGTCTTGCAAACCTGCCAACGCGCCAAAACTGGAGGGCATGTTGCCAACTAAATTGTTATTAGGGAGGTTCAGTTCAACAACGGGTGCGGTCCCGATCAAATTCCAACTGGCGTCATAATGAAGGGGACCCACTGAAACGCCGTACCAATAATCGGTGGAAGCGTTGAGCCATCCATCCTTACGCTGCCAACTCGCGCCGACGGTGTCGTTGTACAAATCCACCAAAGCGCCGTACTGCGCGGCAGATAACTGCGCCTCCAGTCCCGGCTGCTCCACACTCGAGGAAAATTGGATGACGGCCCCGGCGTTGTTGGAAGCGCCAATGGTGGTAAGGCAATAGAAATCCGAATCGGCCTCCACGAGGGAAGTCGCCTGGGCGCCCAAAGTTGCCTGATTAAAACTGAGGACGGTGGTGAGATTGCCGAGAGGCGTTATTTCATAGGCGGTTCCACCGAAGAACGGGCCTGCAAACAAGGTTGTCCCGTAAAGGTTCCCATCGTTTCCGGCGATCAACACCGCGAATGGAGTGCTGCCGTCATTTCCTCCCGTGAAGGCGTAAAGAGGCGTCAGCGACCCAGAGGGGGTCATGGAAAATACAGTGCCGTTGGGGCTTCCGATGACTGGAGCGCCGCCCTGGGTCGTTGTGCCGTAAAATGTGCCGTTCAGTTCCACAAGCCCGCCGGAGGGCTGCGAGCCATCGACGCCATTGGTAAAGCTGTAAAGCACCGTGTAAGCGCCGCCGGTCGTGATTTTAAAGATCGTCCCATTGCCCCCCGCCCCGCCATAAGTGCTGGTTCCGTACAAAGCTCCGTCCGCGCCTTGCGTAAGACTGGTCGAAACATTCACTCCGTCCGTGCCATTGGTAAAAGAGTAGAGTTCAGTGAGCGCCCCGGCCAGGGTTGCTGTAAAGATGCCCCCAAAACCGTTCGAGCCGCCGAAGTAAGTCGTGCCGTACAAGTTGCCGGTAAAAGAGTCTTGCATAAGCCCGGCGTTTGGAACGCTGCCATCGTTTCCGCCCTGGAACGAATAAATAGGAGTGAAAACGGAGTCGTTGGGTGAAAAGCGAAAAATTGTTCCGTTACCATTCGCCCCCGCGAATTGGGTCACTCCGTAAAAATTGCCGTCGTTTGCCAGCACGAGGGCGCCGATGGGAATGTAGCCATCGACGCCGTTGGTAAAGGAATAAAGTTCGGTCCATTGCCCCGCGGGAGTCACTTTAAAAATGTCCCCCGCTCCGGCTGACCCTCCACTGCGGGTGGTGCCGTAAAAGCTTCCGTCCGTCCACACCGCCAGGGGACTGGACTGGCTGACAACGGAATTGCTCGGAAACGGCGCCAGGAGTTGCCATGCCAAATCGGCGCGCGCGGCAGGTTGAAGGAAAACGAGAAAGGCCGCCGCAATGGCGCAGACGGCGAAATTGAAACGCTGTGGAAAATGCATGACAGCCACTTTCAGTTGTTTCGAAGCAAGCAGCGGCCACGGGTCGTGGTTACTTGAAAACATGGTTCTTGATTTAATTCTGCTCTGGCACCGGATGGTTGTACGGACGCACGCATTTGTCAAGCTTAGGCTCAAGAAATTTGCAATTGCGCTTGCGTCAAAATGGAGGGCGCATTATTCACCGCTGGATGAATAAAACGCCCATTCGCATTGCGGTGACCGGAGCGGCCGGTGCCATCGGTTATTCCATTTTATTTCGGATCGCTTCCGGGGAACTTTTTGGCCCCGATCAACCCGTCGTCCTGCACCTTGTGGATATTCCCGAGGCCGTCCCCGCCCTGCAAGGGGTGATGATGGAACTGGAAGACTGCGCCTCCCCGGCACTGCACAAAATGATCGCCACCTCGGACCTGGCGGAGGGCTTCGGCGGGATCCACTGGGCGTTGCTGATCGGCAGCGTGTCCCGCAAACCGGGGATGGAACGCAAGGACTTGCTCGCCATCAACGGCAAGATATTTACCGGCCAGGGACAGGCGCTTCAGAAACACGCGGCAAAGGACATTCGCATCCTGGTCGTTGGCAATCCCTGCAACACCAACTGCCTCATCGCCAAACACAGCGCGCCAGAAATCCCGGCCGACCGCTGGTTCGCCATGACGCGCCTGGACGAAAACCGCGCCAAGGCGCAAGTGGCGAAAAAAGCCGGCGTCGATATTTCGGCGGTTTCCAACCTGGCGGTTTGGGGAAATCATAGCCCGACGATGTTTCCGGATTTTTACCACGCGAAGATCAATGGCAAACCGGCGACGGAGTCCATCCACGACGAGAAATGGCTTCAGACGGATTTTGTGACAACCGTCGCTCAACGCGGAACCTCGGTCCTCAACGCCCGCAAAGCCGGAAGCGCCGCCAGCGCCGCCAACGCCGCGATCGACAGCGTGAAATCCATCGTGACGCCCACCCGCGCGGGGGATTGGCATAGCGTTTGTGTTTGTTCGGACGGCAGTTACGGAATCGACAAGGGACTCATTTGCTCCTTCCCCATTCGCAGCGACGGTCAAAAATTGCAAATCGTGCAGGGGCTGGAAATCAATCCGTTTGCGCGCGGGAAAATCGATGCGTCCGTCAACGAGTTAAAAAGCGAGAGAACGATGGCGGGAGAATTGGGCCTGGTGAGTTAAGTTAAGAACGCACGGCATCCACACCGGGCTTTGACGTCTTGGACGGTTGCTCAAACTCGGCGATGTATCGTTTCGTCGCGGCGGGTAATTCACGCCAGATGACCAGCGCGAGAATTCCGCCAATGACCGCGAACGGCATAAGGAAGATCGGCCACCAGATCCAGCCGTAAGCAGTCAAATGCCCGACGCCGAAGGATTGCAGGCTGCTGCCCAGGTAAACAAAACCATCCACGATGCCGCTGCAAGTGGCCGTGGCTTTGCGTCCTCCGAAATCCGGGGCGGCGGTGCCGGCCATGAGGGAATGAACGGTGATGACCGCCATTGAAATGAGCACAGCGCTCCAGCCGACGAGGTAGGGCGCTTTCACCAGAAACACCGCCATGACAATGGTCAAAATCAACATAAAGCCTGAAGCAAACGCCGCCGGCGGCCCGCGCCGCGAATGAAAGAACCGGTCCGAAACCCATCCGCCCGCGAATCCTCCGATAATACCAAACACACAAACCAAAAATCCCCAATTCGCCGTGAAAAAATGCGTGCCGACCCCGCCGGTTTCCTTCGCGAAAATGGAGTACCAGTTCATCACTCCGTTGCGAAGCACGCCCACAGTCAGCCCGATGAATGCGACGATGAGCATCAGCCGGCTGGCGAAAACTTTTTTCAAAAGATCCAAAGTGGATAGCTGGACTTCCATTTGGCCCGAGGAGGCGTCGTAGGGATCGAACGGCGGAAAGCCGGCCTCTTCCGGGGTGTCCTTAATCAGCCAGGCGTCCATCACCGCCCAGAATAACATGATCGCGGCGGGAATGTAGAACAGCGCCCAGTTTGCGTCGATGGAGGAACCGTCGAGGGCGAAAAGCCGTTGAAGAAGATGATGGAACCACCCAAGCGGGCCTTGAGGATTTGCCTTGGTCAGGTTGGCAATTGCCTGTCCCCAATCGAACGCAAAATAAACGCCCAGCGAGATCAGCGTTCCAAACACGGCACCGAAAACTCCGCGTTCGCGGACGTGGAACCAGTAGGCTTTAACCTTGATGATCGAAACCGCCCCGTAACTTTGGAAATACATATTGACGGCATAAGCGAGCGAGAAAACCACATCCATCCGGGCGTGCAGCCGATGCGTCTCGAGCAAATACGTAAGGACGCCCAGGACGACGTTGGCAATGGAAGCGCCGACCGCGCCGATGATGATCCCCTTCTTTCCGCCGATTTTATCCACCAAAGGCCCGTTGACCAGGAACGCGACCGAATACACCAGCGCGCCCACGCCGAAAATATTGCCGATGTCTTTATCGGTCATCAGCGGCCCGAGGGAATTCTTGGCGACGTTGAGGTTGTACCGCGCCATATACATGAATGCGTACGTCATGCCGAGCGGGAACCAATTGATGAAACGGCGCATGATAAACCAGCGGCCATGACGAAGGGGATTGTTGCGGAAGTAGATGAAAATAATCGCCGCCAGGAAGAGAAGAACGATGAGGGCCGGCATATCTTGCGAAAAGAGTCAGCGGCCTAACCTGTTCTGTCAATGCTAAATGGCTATGAAAAGAACTTGCAAATCATCGGAAGTCGAACGACAAATGCATTGGATGGAGAAACCGTTGGACTTTCGTTTTGAATTGCCACGCCCGCCCGGGGGGCCGCTGGTGGAAGTCTCGTCCCAGGAAATGGAAAAGCTGCTGCTCAAGCAGCTTGAGGAGGCCGCAGGGGAACCGCGTCAGGCGCTGTGGCAACTCGCCCAGTTTTACAAACAGACGCGGCAGAACGACAAGGCGCTTGTGCGCCTTCGCCAACTTATCCAAATGCTGGACGATCCCGAGGACCGCGCAAAATGCGTGCTGACGATGGGCCAGGCCATGGAGCAAAAAAGCGATTACGCGGCGGCGGCGGGATATTACAAGGAAGCGCTGGCACTGGAACCGATGAATACCTGGACGTGGTATTTCATCAACAACAACCTCGGCTTTTCACTCAACACATTGACGCATTTCGCCCAGGCGGAGGCGTATTGCCGGAAGGCGATTGAAACGGACCCGAACCGCCCCGACGCTTACAAAAACCTGGGACAATCCCTGGTGGGCCAGGGACGGTTCCGCGAGGCGGCGCAATGTTTTGTGGCGGCGACACAGGTCAATGCGGCGGACGGGCGGGCGTTTCAGTTGTTGCAGGAATTGCTCGGCGAACATCCGGAGCTGGGGTTTGAATTTGAAAACGCGGCGGACTCGTGCAAGAAAGCCGTTGAAACCGCCGCGCGAAAAGTAGAGGAGATGAAGCCCGTGGTTCATCGCGGGTGGAAAAAGCAATTGATCCTTCTTCGCGTCCGCTTGCGAACGTTGCTCCGGCAGTTATGGACCGGCTCCAAGTGAGCTGGCTCCAGGACGTGGAGCACAATATCGTTGGCCGAAAACTTCTTCGCGACGGCCAAAAAATCCTGGCCGCCGTTTCGGGCGGGATGGATTCCATGGCGCTGCTCCACGCGTTGCATGCTTTGGCGGAGGACCATCAATGGGAATTAACGATTGCGCATTTCAACCATCAATTGCGCGGACGCGCGGCAACGAGGGATGAACGGCTGGTCCGCGAAACGGCGCGGACGTTGAATCTTCGGTTCGTTGCGGGACGCGCCAATGTCCGGTCGGAGGCCGCGCGCGCAAAAGTTTCGCTGGAGATGGCCGGGCGCGCGCTGCGTCACGCATTTCTCGCGAAGGCGGCGCGGGCGCGGGGCATCCCCGTCGTTGCGCTGGCGCATCATGCCGACGATCAGGTGGAATTATTTTTTTTGCGGCTCCTGCGCGGCGCGGGCGGACAGGGATTGGGCGGAATGAAATGGATCAATCGCTCGCCGGCCGACGCCTCGATTCTTCTGGTGCGTCCGCTGCTCGATCAGACGAAATCCGCTTTGCGCGAAGTCGTGCGCGCCTTTGGCATCCAATTTTCCGAAGACACCACCAATGCGCAGACCGAAATGGAACGGAACCGAATCCGGCACGTGCTGATTCCAATGTTGCAAAAATATTGCCCGGCGCTGACGGAGACGGTGCCGCGCCTGATGGATTTGGCGGGGGCCGACGCCGA
>DATAXU010000119.1:0-32471 GCA_036272955.1 Verrucomicrobiia bacterium | reverse complement strand
CCAACACCCCCACTCCCAACCCCTCCGCCCTCCCCGCCTCTTCCATCGCCGTAAAGTTAACGTCCGCCGTCAAATCCTGTTCCCCCGGATTCGCCAGCAGATCCTCGCTCAGATGATGCCGGACAAAACCCCGCAAAACTCCCCCGCGAACGATCTGGCCGCAGTGGCGGGGGCGGTGGAGGCGGCTCCTACGGAACGCAAATCATTGCCGGAAATAATAACGCGCCTGGAAACCTGGGTGATCCGAACTACGTCTCTCCGCGAGGTTACGGCGGATCGGACGGTTTGGGCAATGTGGCTTTGCTGGGAGCAAATCAAACTTTTAGCGGGCAGAATAACTTCTCGAGCGCGCTCGACGTCGGTGTCGCCAGCGCGACGCATGCTTTATTGGATGTGGGGAATAACGCCGGATCCTACAACTTGAGACGCCGAACAAGGAATTCACTTACAGCAGTGGGACGACGCTTGGGAATTTACCCACGAACAGCAGCGCCACGGCGAGCGTCTATGCGGCCGGGGACATCGTCACCGCGGGGAAATTTGTGGCGACTTCGGACGCGCGGGTGAAAAATATACAGGGGCGTTCCGACACCGGGCAGGACCTCGCCACGCTCCGGGGCATCGAGGTGACGGATTTTCGCTACAAGGATGTGATTGCGCACGGCAATGGCACCCAAAAGAAAGTGATTGCACAACAGGTGGAGGCGGTCTTTCCGCAGGCAGGCAGCCGGCACACGGATGCGGTGCCGGACATCTACAAGACGGCGAGATGCATAAACGGTTGGGTGGCCCTGGCGACGAACCTGAAGAAAGGGGCGCGGGTGAAATTGATCAGCGGAAACTCCGCGGGGGTTTTCCCGGTGCTTGAAGTTGCGAAAGATAAATTCCGCACGGACTTCAAGGGCGACGGGGAAAAGATTTTTGTCTATGGACGGGAGGTGAACGATTTGCGCACGGTGGATTACCACGCGATCGCCATGCTGAATGTCTCTGCGACTCAGGAATTGGCCGGGCGCATGGAAAAATTGGAAGAGAAGGCATCCGAGGTGACGAAGCTGGAAGAGGAAGTGGCGGAATTGAAGGAAATGGTGGCGCAACCGGCGGAGTCAAACAAAGGTATCAAGGTGGCGGAGCGATTGGGACCTCCGGCCAATTAATTCCCGGGCGAAAGACCGTCTAAGCCGTGTCGCGCTTCAGCAATCGAGCGGCGCGGGGTGAAATGTTCTTTACCGAGGGGGGAATCTGGCGTTTGATCTGGGCACGTAATGAGTAATACAACCCCGGATGCGGAAACGAGTTTTCTGGGGAAGTTCGCCGTCCTTAAAGATGCCATCCCGGAGTTGTGGATTGTCTTCGCTCTCAAATTTCTCATCATCGCGGCTTATGCGATCACGAATTCGACGCTGGTGCTTTGGCTGCGCTCGGACCTGGGTTACTCGGATGTGCAGGCGCTACCGCTGGTGGCGGGGTGGTCGCTTTTGATGACGGTGGCGACGTTGCTGGTGGGGTCACTCACGGATGCTTTGGGGATGCGACGGACGCTTTTTCTCGGGACGTTTGTTTGCATTTTTGGTCGTTTTGTCCTTGTGGCATCGACGAGCCGATGGGTGGCGCTGGCGGGGGGGCTGGCGCCGCTTGCCGTTGGGGAGGCGCTAAGCGGGCCGGTGCTGGTGGCGGCGGCACGACGTTATTCGAATACACGACAGCGGTCGATTTCGTTTTCGCTGATTTATGCGATGATGAATGTCGGGTTTTTGTTGGCGGCTTGGGTGTTTGACTGGGTTCGGCAGGGGCTGGGGGAGCATGGACATTTGGTCTTGCCGGGGGCGAACATATCGACTTATCGGGCATTGTTGCTGGTGAGTTTGATTATTGAAATCGTGATGCTGCCGCTGATTTTCGTGATGCGGGAGGGGGTGGAGGCTTCGGACGAAGGTTTGGTGAGGACGCCGATGAAACCGCGGTATCCGAATCGTAATATGATTGACGCGGTGGGGCTGACGATTCGGGACGCGGGACGGGAGACCATCGAGCTTTTTGGGAAGCTGCTGCAACAGAAGGGATTTTATCGGCTGATTGTTTTTCTCATGTTGATCGCGTTTTTGAAGCTGATTTTCATGCAGATGTATTATGTGTTTCCGACTTTTGGGATTCGGGAGCTGGGACCGGGGGCGCCGGTGGGGAAATTGTGGGCGATCAATAGCATCATGGTGATTCTCCTTGTGCCTACCGTGGGGGCGCTGACGCAGCGGTTTTCAGCTTATACGATGGTGATTGTGGGGGGCGTGATTTCGGCGGGGTCGGTTTTTGTGATGACGATGCCGACGGCGTGGTTTGCGGCGATGGCCAATGGCTGGGTGGGGAATGCGATTGGGCACGACTACTTGAGCCTGAAGGGGGAGGTGCATCCGTATTACGTGATGATCGCGATATTTGTGATTCTGCTTTCGATTGGGGAGGCGTTTTATTCGCCGCGTGTGTATGAGTACGCGGCGGCGATTGCGCCGAAGGGACAGGAGGCGTCTTATGGTGCGCTTTCTTATGTGCCGTTTTTGCTGGCGAAGTTGTTGATCGGGACGTTTTCGGGATTTTTGCTGGCGCGGTTTTGTCCTGAAACGGGGCCGCGGCATTCACAAATGTTGTGGCTGGCGGTGGGGTTGACGAGCCTGGTTGCGCCGGTTGGGTTGCTGGCTTTGCGGCGTCTTATCAAGGTGCATGAGGCGGGGCGAAGTGATGCCCCTTGATTATTGGCAGGCGTACCTTAGTCTCTGATTTACGAAATTATGCAATTGGATAATGAGGAAATTCGCCGCTACTCGCGCCATTTGATCCTGCCGGAAGTCGGACTGGCGGGTCAGAAGAAAATTTGTTCGACGAGCGTTGTCTGCATTGGGGCCGGAGGTCTTGGCTCGCCGATCGCGATGTATTTGGCGGCGGCGGGGATTGGGAAGATCGGCATTGTGGATTTTGACACGGTGGATTTTTCAAATCTTCAGCGGCAAATCATTCACGGGACGGCGGACGTGGGGCGGCCGAAATCGGAATCGGCGAAGGCAACGATTGAGCGGATTAACCCGAATGTCGAGGTGGTGCTGCATAACACGCGCATCACGAGCGAGAACGCGTTGGAGATCCTGGCGCAGTACGACATTGTGGTGGATGGGACGGATAATTTTCCCACCCGCTATCTGACGAACGACGCTTGTGTTTTGTTGAAGAAGCCGAATGTCTATGGCTCGATTTTTCGGTTTGAAGGGCAGGCGAGTGTTTTTGCGCCGCATTTGAATGGGCCGTGTTATCGCTGTCTTTACCCGGAACCGCCGCCGCCGGGGATGGTGCCGAGTTGCGCGGAGGGCGGGGTGCTGGGGGTTTTGCCGGGAATTGTGGGGACGATCCAGGCGACGGAGATTTTGAAACTGGCGCTGGGAAAAGGGAGTTCGCTCATTGGACGGCTTTTGCTGTTTAACGCGCTGGAAATGAAATTCCGGGAGGTGCGCTTGCGGCGGGATCCGCAGTGTCCGCTTTGCGGGGAAAATCCGACGATCACGAAATTGATCGATTACGAGATGTTCTGCGGCATCACGCCAGAACCGGCGGCCGCGCGGTCGAATCCGGACGAAGTCAGCGTGCAGGAAATGAAGAAGGCGCTGGAGGACCCGAAGTTGAACATCAAAGTGATCGACGTGCGGGAGCCGGACGAATACCAAATTGCGCACGTCGATGGAGTGCCGTTGATTCCGCTGGGGACGTTGCCGCAGCGATTCACGGAATTGGATCCGAACCAGCAAATTTACGTTCATTGCAAAAGCGGGGTACGGTCGATGAAGGCGTTGCTGTTTTTGCGCGAGCAGGGCTTCAAGTATGTGAAAAGCGTCAAGGGGGGCATCAACGCCTGGGCTGACGAAATTGACCACAGCGTGGCGAAATACTAAGCCGTTTCGGGGAGTCTTTTTCTAATATTTTCCAGGATCAGGGAGCTGGTTTCATCGGAACTCATGCCGGAGTTGTTTATGACGGTTGCACCGAGGGCGATCATTAGTGGGTCGGCGGCGCGCTGGCTGTCGCGACGGTCACGGGCGGCGAGATTGTCCTGGATGCCTTCGGCGGCGCGGCGCCTGGCGCGTTCGTCAAGGGTGGCGTCCAAATAGAATTTGAAGTCGGTTTCGGGAAAAACATTGGTGCCGATGTCGCGGCCTTCCATGACGAGGTTGCCGAAGCTGAGGCATTCGCGCTGCTTTTGCTTCATCCAATCGCGCACTTTGGGAACGGCGGCGACGTGGGAAACGGCTTCGCTGACGTGGGCGGTGCGAATTTCCTTTTCGGGGTAGTATCCGTCCACCATTAGGCGGACATTGTTGTCCACGCATTGGAGGGAAGTTTTCCACTTTCGACAGAGAGCGGCGACGGCTTTGGGATCATTGACATCGATATGTTTGACAAGGCAATACCAGGCGAGGGTGCGATACATGGCGCCGGTATCGACGTAAATGTAACCGAGGGACCGGGCGACCATTTTGGAATTGGTGCTTTTGCCGCTGGCGCTGGTGCCGTCAATGGCGATGACGATGTTATTTGAGTTCAAGGTCGCGTTGCTCAAGCGGCGAAAAGTTGTTCCGGCGGCAGAGGTTGCGCTGTGGCGGCGTTAAGAATGACGGCGCCCAGGCCGGCTGGGGGCGGGGCGGCAAGTTTCTGGAAGAAATTTGGAAATGTTTTTTTCACGCAGGAAGGATTTTTGATTTTGATGCCGGGAACTTTCAATCCCAGGACTCCAAAACACATTGCCATTCGATGATCGTCGTAAGTTTCAATTTCAGCGCCGTGGATTTTTCCATTTGCGGGGAAGATCGTCAAGGACTGGCCTTGTTCGAGAAGGGAGACGCCGCATTTGGCCAATTCGGCGCTTAACCCGGCCACGCGCTCCGATTCCTGGACACGCAGGCGTTCCAAATCGGTAAACCTGACCGGGGCGGCCGCAAATGGGGCGATGACAACGGCGGTCATGATGCTGTCGCCAAGGTGACTGCGGCGGGAAATCTCCGGGGGCAATGGCAAAAAACGGGGGAAAGCGGAATCGATTTGCCAGTCGGACTTGGGAAATGCGGCGACCTGAATTTGATTTTTGGGGGTTCGCTGGAGGAGCCAGTTGGCGGCGGAAAAATAGCTGGCGCTCGAAGCGTCGGCCTCGATTTGAAAAATTCCTCCGTGACGCGGAAAGGCGGAAATGAGCTGGCGGGTCATGTCCACATACGGAGCTTCGCCGGAAGATTTGCCGGTCACATCGATCGTCCAGCGGCCGGCGGCGGCGCAGAGCAAAAGGGCGGAGCCGAATTGGGAGCTTTCGTCGAGATCGACGTGACAGTGGCCTTCGCGCGGGCCGGCACCGAAAATCACGACGGGCAATTGGTCGTTGGGCGAATCAATGCGGTAGTCCAATTGACGGAGCGCGCCGAAGAGGGCGGCCTGGGGACGTTGGTGCATGCGTTGGATGCCGGACAATCGATAGACGCCGTCGCCGAGACAGACGAGAGCGGCGAGAAATCGCGCGGCGGTACCGGCATTGCCGACGAACAATTCCAAGGGATCCGCCACGGTGCCGGCGTTCGGAATTTTTCCGCCAAGACCCCGAACGCGAATGGCGCGGTTGCACGGCTCTTGGGTGTCGTCGGTGACGTCGATTTCAAATCCAAGGAGGCGCAGGGCATCGGTCATCACCTGGGTGTCTTCGCTCCAGAGGGCGCCGCGGAGGGTGATTTGACCGCTGGAGAGGGCGGCGAGGATGAGGGCGCGATTGGTAATGCTCTTGGAACCGGGGACGGTGATTTGGGCCGGCAGCGCGGAGTTCAAAGGGACGATTTCGATGATTTCGGGAAGCGCCATCATCGTCATTCCTGGGAAGTTTCTGGGGAATGGGCGCGCCAGGCGTCGCGGCGCTGCCTGGCACTGGCGAAGAATTCGTCGATGGCCTCGACGTCGCCGCGTTCGAGGGCGAGTTGAAACTCCTGGAGGTCTTCGATGAAAACGCCCAGGACGCGGCCAAGATTTTTGCGATTTGCCAGGGCGATGTCGCGCCACATTTCCGGGGAGCCCGAAGCGATGCGGGTGGTATCGCGAAAGCCATTGGCGCAAACCAATGCCTGCTCCTTGGGATGGACGGGGCTTAAAACATAATTGGCCAATTCCGCCGCGACGACGTGAGGCAGATGACTGGAACGGCTGACCAGATCGTCGTGGGTTTCGGGGTCCATGCGAATGAGGGATCCGCCAAGGTCTTTCCAGAAGGTCTCGATCTTTGTGACGACGGCGGCGGAAGAGCGGCATGTGGGAGTCACGAGGCAAACCGCGTTTTGAAACAAATCCGCGCGGGCCGCCCCAACGCCGATTTTTTCCGAGCCGGCCATGGGATGGCTTCCAATGAATTCGGTGCCGACTTGGCGAAAAAGCGGCTCCAGTTCATTGACCACAGTGGCCTTGACGCTACCAACATCCGTGACGAGGGTCCCCGGTTTGAGGAAGGGGCGCATTTTGGAAGCCAGGGCGGGCATTTGGGAAAGGGGCGTGCAAAGAATGACCAGATCGGCGGATTCGACGGCGGTTTTAATGTCTTTGGTGACGACGTCCGCGATACTCAGGCGTTCGCACAAAGCGAGGGTGGAATCGCTGCGAACGTACGCGACAACCTTCGAAGCCAGCTTGCGATGTTTGACAGCAAGGGCGATGGAACCTCCCAACAGGCCCGCTCCGACAATACTAATATTGTTCCAACGCATTGTTTGAATCACCACAAACTAATGGTTGGACGGCGGAACGTCGAAAAAATTCTTACGAACGTAAAAAGGTGAAAAAAGCGCCGCGCTTCCGCCTGGGGGGCAATCAGGTCGCGGGCTTGTGAAAGACTTTGCGCAATTCACCTTTGGCGCGGGTCAGAACGCCTTTTTGCTTTTGGGACAGGCCGCTGCCGCCGCGGTTAATGTAGAAATTGAGCATAGACATAGCGGATTGAAATGGACCGGCCTTGCGGCGATGGCTGCGCTCCGCCGAGTGTTTCAGAGAGAGCGCAATTCGGTGCGGATCGCCTTGTGTGAACACCCCCGATTCGAGATCCATTGCGTCGCTGTGGCGCATGACCTCCGCGGACCAGCGGCTTTTTGATTTCAATTTCGATTTCGCTTTCGGTTTCATATTTAAAATCAGGCACCAGTTTCTTCATGATGGAATTTCCACCGGGGGCGGTGACGCGGCAATGGAGAGATTCGACCGGCATTTGGGGGCGATAACCCCAGAAGGCCCGCCGCTAAAATCCGCGTAAGTCCGTGCTGGAACGGGAGATCAGGCCGGGAGCGGGCTTGCGCTTGAGGACGATGTATTCGATGCCGAGTCGCTGGCAATACTCGCGTTTGCCGCCTTTATCGCCGTCTTCGTTGACGACGTAAATATCCGGCTTGAGGCGGATGATTTCCGGTTCGGCGTCGAGCCAGCCATGGCCGGTCGAAAGCAGCGCCTCGGTGACGAAGCGAATTGCGCCGGCCATGTACAATCGTTCACTTTGCGGCAGCAGGGGGTGTTGAGGGCCTTTGAGAAAGCGGATGTTCGCGTCGTGGCCGACGATGACGTAAAGATTGCCACAGGCGGCGGCCTCTTCAAAAAAACGCACGTGGCCGGAATGAAGCCAATCGAATGAGCCGGTTACGATGACTTTTTTCCGGCCGGGGCCAGGAGCTTTTGCGGGGAATTCTGGAAAACCTTCCAACTGCGAGGGACTTAAGACGTGATACTCTATTGCCCGCTGGCGGCAGTCCTCCCTGCGGGTCTGATTTAATGGGCCTTCCACATCCACCCAGACGTCGGGGTGAAAGTCTTCCGACGACACAAAGACTCGGTGGACGAACTGAACGGCTTCGAGGAAATATTTTCGCTCGGCGAGGGAAAATACGAGATCGCTGCCGGACATGACGTGAACATGAAGCGCACCCAGTTTCGCGGCCTCCTGGAGGAAGCGGAGATCGCGCGAACGAATGTCGTCGAACACGCCGCTGACAAGAATATTTTTTTTGGCGTCGGGCATCACGGTTTGATTCGCACGTTTATCTGGATGGCCCCGGCCACAGGCTCTCTTGACGCCACGAACAGGTAGCCGCCGCCACAGCCGGAGAACATCGCGCCCGAGTAGTTGCGCTGATATTTTTGCAGGATGGCTTTGAGGTCGATCCGCAATGTGCGATGGCGGACGACGCATGGCAAGATTACCTCCCAGCAGGCCATGCATTCGTTTATGGACGCGCCCAAAGCATCAATATCCATGCGGCGAATCGCGTCAAAGCAATCCTTGCCGGATTGGCCCAGGCGAGCAATCCAAGTGGGATCAAGATGTTTTTCTTCCAGGGGATTGTAATTGTCCGGGCGCGGGCCGATCGGCAACAGAAAAAGCGACTGCTCCAGCCAGCGCGCAATCCGCCGGTCGTTGAGCGATTCAATGCAAGCGGGGAAAACTCCGTCCTGAACGGCATAATCATAATCCAGCCTGCTGATGCCGGGATAGACCAACCCGATCATGTCCTGGGAGCCGCTTGGCTCGATTTTTCCCTGGTTCTCCGCGGCGTAAAGTTCGCGGACTAATTCTTCAGGTGGACGATTGGGGAGGCGTCCGTTCCATAATTTTTTTGCAATGGCGCGGGTGCCGCCCGCGAACCCGGCGCGATCCATCGGCTGAAACGAAGGTTCAAGGGAAACCACGACCATCGAGCCGGGAGGGCGGGGATTGAGGCGGGAGACGAACGGCTGATCGATCCATCCGCCCGCCAATGCCAAACGGTTGGGAATGCATTCGAGGTCCATGATCGCTCGTGGAAGTGTTCATGTTTCAGCGGCGATTGTCCATCTCAAGAACAGGATTGGGGCTAGACGCAGCGTCAACCCCTGCTTATGTTAAAGTTGTATGTCAACATCAACGCCGCCAAAAAAAATCAATTTGCGCAGGCCGGATATTATGGAAGCCGTGCAGGCCCAGGTGCTCTCGCATTACCGAAGCGACCTGGTTAATCGGATCCGGGAGAAGAGCAAGGCGCAAGGCAATAACGTCACGGCCCATGTCCTTTCCGCGAACGGATTGTTGACAATCAAGCTGGCGAAGGAATTCGGTTTTTGCTACGGCGTTGAGCGCGCCATCGACCTTGCATACGCCGCCCGGAAAGTCTTTCCACCGCCCAAACCGATTTATCTGCTGGGCGAAATCATCCACAACCCGGAAGTCAACGACCAGATTCGCAACATGGGAATCCAAATCATTTCGCCCAAACCGACCGACGTCGAAATGGGACGCCTGACGGCGGGCGACGTGGTGATCATCCCGGCGTTTGGAACGGAAGTCGGAACGCGCGAGAAACTTTCCGCCAAGGGATGCGAACTGGTGGATACTACTTGCGGCGACGTGATGAGCGTCTGGAAGCGGGTGCGGCAATATTCGACAGAGAGCGTCACGAGCATCATTCACGGCAAGGCCAAACACGAGGAGACCAAAGCCACAACATCGCAGGCGACCGCGCACGGGCCGGGCCATTATCTTGTCGTATATAATCTGGATGAAACGGATTACGTGTGCGATTACATCCGGAAAGGCGGGAACAAGCAGGAGTTTTTGGACAAATTCAAGGGCGCGTATTCGCCGGGGTTCGATCCGGAAATCCATCTCCAGGCCGTCGGCGTCGCCAACCAGACGACGATGTTGCGCGGGGAAACGGAGGAGGTGCAGCGGCGGATCAAAAACGCGATGATCGAGCGGTACGGAGGGGCGGAGTTGGACCGGCATTTCCGGTTTTTCGACACGATCTGCGGCGCGACGCAGGACCGGCAGGACGCGCTGCAAAAATTGCTGCGCGAACCGATGGATTTGCTGCTGGTCATCGGAGGTTATAATTCCTCGAATACGTCGCACCTCGCGGAAATGGGCGAGGCGAAATTGCCCACGTATTTCATCAAGAACGCCGCGATGATGGTCTCGGACAACCTGATCCGCCACTTCAGTTTGCACGAGCAGAAGGAAGTGGAAACAAACAACTGGCTGCCGCCGGGAAAAATCACGGTGGGCATCACCGCCGGGGCTTCGTGCCCGAACAACTTGATCGAGGACGCGATCAAACGGTTGTTCGAGTTGCGGGGGATTTCGGTCCAGGAGCTTTTGGCGAATTAGAAGCCGAAGCCATGCCCTGCTCGAAAGTAGAACTCGAAAAACGAGAACTGGAGACACTTGCCGGCTACGCGCAGTTTAGCGCCGAGACGCGCGGCCGGCTTTTTCCCGAATCTCCGCCGCCCTGGCGTACCGAGTACCAGCGTGATCGCGACCGGGTGATTCATTCGCGGGCGTTTCGCCGGCTGGAATATAAAACGCAGGTTTTCCTCAACGGTACTGGAGATCATTTGCGAACGCGGCTGACGCACACGATTGAAGTTGCCGCAATGGCCCGCAGCCTGGCGCGCGCGTTGCGTTTGAACGAGGATTTGGCGGAGACCATAGCCCTTGCCCACGACCTCGGCCATTCGCCCTTCGGCCATATGGGCGAGCGGGTTTTGAATCGATTGATGCACCAGCATGGAGGATTCGAACACAATCGGCAAAGCTTGAGAATTGTGGAGGAATTGGAGCAGAAGTATCCAGGCTTCCTGGGGTTGAACTTGAGTTGGGAAGTGCGCGAAGGGCTGATCAAACACCAAACTTCCTACGACCAGCCGGGACCAAGGAAGGATTTTTCCGCGAAGTCGCCCTCGCTGGAAGCGCAAATCGCCAACCTCGCTGACGAATTGATTTATAACAGCCACGACCTGGACGATGGGCTGGACGCGAACCTGCTTTCGGAAGCGAAATTGGAGCGGGAAGTGCGGGTCTTCGCGGAGGCCGCTCGCACGGTGCGCAACGAGCACGGGGAATTGGCCGCCGAAACGCGGCGCTATTTTATCATCCGTTGCATCATTGACAACCAGGTGCGGGACGTTGTGGAAACCAGCGAGACGGCCATCGCGGAATCGGGAGTCAAGACGGCGGATGACGTTCGGCGCCAGCCACGGTCGTTGATTCGCTACAGCCGTGCGCGGCGAAGCTTAAACGCGGAACTCAGCCGCTATCTTTTCCGCAATCTCTATTCAAACCCCGCCGTCGCGGAACCAAATCGACGGGCGGGCGCGATGCTCGAGGACTTGTTCGACTATTATGTGGAGCACCCGAAGGAAATCGGAGAGTCCTCGCGCGCACGCGCGCGCAAGACCGGCTGGCACCGCGCGATTTGCGATTACCTCTCCGGAATGACTGATCGGTACACTATCCTGGAACATCAGCGGCTATTCGGGTCGAAGGCGTGAGCTGAGCCAGTTTATCTCGTGAGGAACTCCGACGTGCCGGAGCCGATCTCATAAACCTCCGAAAACAAATGGACCTTTGCGGTGGTATTGGCGGGGATGGTGACCTTTAGCCGAACCTTGTTTCCCTCCCGCGTCCAATGGGTTTGAATCCGGCCACGAATGCTGTCGAAGGTGGTATCGGCCCAGTTGAGGCGGCCGTCAAATTGCGGTTCGATGACGATGTGTTTGTAGCCGGGATCGGCGCTTTGAATGCCGCCCAGGTTCTCCACCATCCATTGATAGACGGCTCCGAAAGAATAGTGCGCAAAGGAATTCATTCCCGGGTCCTGAAATCCTTTTGCCGGAGTCCAGCCGTCCCACCGCTCCCAAATGCTCGTGGCGCCTTGTTTGATGGAAAATCCCCAGGACGGAAATGTGTCGTTGTGGAGCAATCGCTCGGCGACGTCGTTTCGGTCGATCATGGCCAGCGTCAGCATCAAGCTCTTGGTACCGATGAAACCAGTGGAAAGATGCCAGTTTCGCTTCTGGATATTTTCCACCAGGCGCTTGGCGGCGAACTCCGTCTTTTTGCCGTCAAGCAAATCAAATGAGAGCGCCAGGACGTAGTCGGTTTGGGTGTCGCCCTCGATGCGGCCATCGCCGGTGACATAAGCGCTGTTGAAGGCAGCTTTGATCCTCCCGAACAATTTATTGTACTTGGCGGCATCGCTGGTTTTGCCGAGGACCTCGGCGGCGCGCGCCAGGAGTTTTGTGCTGTAGGCGAAGTATGCCGTGTAAATCACGGGCTTGGGAGTTTCATCGTGAATGTTCAGCCAATCACCAAAGCACTGAAAATTTTTCGGCGGCAGGAGGCGCCACGTCGAGCGATTTTTGCAGAACTCGATGAACCGGACCATCGAATCGTAATGGCTCTCCAAAATCCGGGTGTCTCCATAGACTTCGTAAATCGTCCACGGACATATCACGCCCGCATCGGCCCACGCGGGGCCGCCGTCGTCGCCAGCCACCTTGACCGGCGCGACCATCGGGAATTGGCCGTCCGCGCGCTGGCCGTCCTGAACGTCCACAAGCCATTTTGTGAAGAAGGCCTGGACGTCCTCGTGCAACGTCGCGGCACGAATGTACACCTGGGCGTCCCCCATCCAGCCCAGGCGCTCATCCCGTTGGGGGCAATCCGTGGGGATGTCCATAAAATTGGCGCGCTGCGTCCAATAAATATTCCGCTCCAGTCGATTGAGCATCGGGTCCGAACAGGTGAATTTCCCGGTGTCGGTGGTTGCGCTGCTGAACGCCACGCCTGTGATGGTGTCTTTGGCGGGCTTTCGGTCCACGCCGGTTAGTTCGACATATTGGAAGCCGTGATACGTGAAGCGCGGTTCCCATGTCTCGACGCCGTTTCCTCCGCAGATATAGGTGTCTGTGGCACGGGCGCCCCTGAGATTTTGGGTGTAGATTGTGCCGTCGGGGTTCAACCGTTCGGCAAAACGCAGGGTAATCACCTGGCCGGATTTCCCGCCATACTTCAAGCGAGCCACGCCGGCAAAGTTCTGACCCATGTCAAACACATAAACGCCGCGTTTGGGTTCGGTAATGCTCTTCGGTTCCAGGGTCGCAAAAGATCGCATGGGCGGGCCAGGATGGGCCTGAATGAGGGGGGAAAGCTCTGATCCAACATCCACCGGCGCCCAATCCTGCTGCTCAAATCCCGGTTCATCCCAGTTGTTTTCCAATCGGGCATCGTAGGTTTCGCCCATCAGAAAATCGGCTTCCCGAATAGGGCCGTCCCAGGCTTTCCAATCCGATCCTGTGACGATGACTTGCTTGGAACCATCGGTGAAATCGATTTGCAATTGCCCGAGGAAACGCGGTTTTTTCCCGTAATTGTCCTGCTTCTCCTCCCAGCCGATGCAACCGCTATACCAGCCGTCGGCCAGAATGGCGCCTAGGGCGTTGTCGCCATGGCGCACAAGTTTTGTCACGTCATAGGCGCGGTAATGGACGCGCTTTGTGTAGTCCGTCCAACCCGGGGTGAAAAGATCCTCACTCACCAAATGGCCGTTGAGATGGAGGTCAATCAAACCGAGGGCGGTGGCGTAGAGCATGGCGCGCTCGACAGGTTTGGAAACGGCGAATTCCTTGCGCAGGTACGGCGTGGGAGACAGCACCAGTCGTGTATATTTTAAATCACCCCAAGGCAAACAACCGGCGGGGCCGATGATTTGTGCGGCCGGCCATTCCGTTGGGCCAATGACGCGATTATGCCAATTGGCTCCGCCGTTATTTGTAGCCCGCCACGAGCCGTCGGTGACCAGCGTGTTGGTGACAAAGCCGTCCGTTACGACCACAAGTTTGGCGATCAATCCCGCAGGGCCTCGGGCCGCAACGTCCACGCCCACGCGGATGGTATTTGTGCCGGGCTTTATTTGCGCAGTCACATCCACCAAGTGCGCGTCATCGGGGTCGCTGCCCTCGGATATTTGCGCCTGAACGCCGTTGATGTTGAACGCGACCTTGTCGTGAGCCGCCACGAGCAATTCGGCTTTGGTGATCCTGGCCGCTGGGGGCAGATTCAGATTTGCAATAAAATAGCGGGACCCTTTAGGGATGTCCGGAAAGGTGTCGCCCGCATACCAAATCCATTTGGCATCATCAAAAGCCGCCGGCACGACGGTGTTTTCCCGCATTTGATCGTAACCGATCCATTGGCCGCGCCAATCGGCCTGTTGAAGCAGACCCATGGACCACATCGCGGGCTTGCTCCATGCGGAGGGTTTCTGGTCTTTGTCCCACACCCGCACTTTCCAAAAACAAACCTCGCGCGAAACCAACGAACGTCCGCGATAAACGGCGCCGATGGTTTCGGAGTCATCCACCTGGCCGCTGTCCCAGAGGTCGCCATTGTCCAGATCCAGGTTTTTCCTGCTGCTGGCGACGAGGATGCGCCAGGAAGTCTGGCGTTCGGAACGCACGGTGGAGGTGTCCTGCCAGGAGAGGCGCGGAGAAGTTTCGTCGATGCCCAGCGGGTCCACAAGGTACTCGCAGCGAAGAGTATCCGGCGTCAAACGGTCCGCGGCACAGGACTGGGGACATTGCAGAATGGCGACGATAACAGCGGTAAGAAAAGCGGGGATAAGGCTTTTTCTGCTCATACAAAACGCATCTTGACAAGCAGCTTGCCGGGAGCAAATGGATTACGCCAACCTAAAAAAAGCGGGCGGCGATTGGCGGAGGATGGTTATTTACAGAGTTGCAGCGCTTCCAACATCATTTCCGGGGTGGGTGGTTTCACAAAGTAACCTTTGACGCCCAGCTCCCGTGCTTTTTGACGGTCCCGATCTTCGCCCGAGGAAGTGAGCACCACTACGGGAAGGTCTTTGATCGCGTCGCGGGCGCGGATCCAAGCCAGCATGTCGAACCCGGTCAACTGGGGCAATTTCAAATCGAGAAATATAAATGACGGGAGGGGGTGTTGCGAACGATCGCTGAATTTCCCGACGCCGCCAAGGTAATCCAACGCCTCCTGACCGGTCACGGCGGTGTGGAGCGAAAACGAGATTCCCGACTTTTCCAGCGCCCGCTCAAGAAAAAAAATATCGTTCTCGTCGTCCTCAATCAAAAGAATGGGGGTCTTGCTCGCGCTCATGCGGTCGCCGCTGCTGCCAGTTGGATCCAAAAGCTGCTGCCGGTAAAGCCGTCCGACTCGACTCCAACTGTGCCGCCCATGCGTTCGGTGGCCCTGCGCACGATGGCCAACCCGATGCCCGTGCCTTCGTAGCGAGTGTTGGGATGCACCCGCTCAAACATGCCAAAGAGCCTGTGCTGATGTTCGGGCTGGATGCCAATGCCATTGTCCTCAATCCACAAACGAACCTGGCCCTCCCGCCGCTCGGCGTGAATGTGGACCCGGGGCCGCGTGCCGGGGGCGACAAATTTGATGGAGTTGTTAAGCAAATTCGAAATTGCCTGCGAGAGCGATGCTTCATGCGCCATGACCTGGGGCAATTTTCCCTGGATAATTACCTCGGCGCGGCGAGGTTGCATTTCGGGGAATTGTTGGATTGTCTCCTGAACAACGTGGTGAAGAGAAACCGGGCGAAGCTCGATTTCGCGCCGGCTCAGGGAAGTGTAAGTCAAAATATCCTGCACCAACCGGTCCATCCGCGCGCCACCGCGAATGATGCGGTCCAGGTATTCTTTCCCAGAGTCGTCAAGCTTGTCGCCATAATCTTCCTGCAAGACCTTTGCGTAGCCGTGCATCGCCCGCACCGGCGCGCGTAAATCATGCGAAACGCTGTACGAGAATTCCTGCAAGTGCGAAATGGCTTCACGCAATGAGGCGGTCCGCTCTTCGATTCGCCGTTCGAGGTCTTCATTTGCCTTGGCCAATTGTTGCCGAACGTCGTGGAGCGCGCGATCCGCCTGTTTGCGGTCCGTGATGTCCCGGGCGATTTTGGAAGCGCCCACAATTTTTCCATCCCTGCCCTTGATGGGCGAAATGCTCAACGAGATTTCCACCAGCGACCCGTCTTTGCGGCAACGCATCGTTTCATAATGGTCGATGTGATCGCCCCGGCGCAGGCGACTCAAAATGGCGGCCTCTTCGTCCATGCGATCGGATGGAATCATCACCATAATCGACTTGCCAATGATCTCCTGGGGCAGGTAGCCAAAAATTCGCTGCGCGCCTTTGTTCCAACTCAAAATTGTCCCGTTTAAGTCTTTGCTGATGATGGCGTCGTCCGAGGATTCGACAATCGCCGCGAGCTTTTGGGCGAGATCATGGGCATGCTGGTGCTCGGCGATTTGCGTCTCAAGCAACTTGGTTTTGTGTTGCAGGTTCGCAATGTCGCGCGGTTGTGGCCGCGTATCACGGCCATCCGGGGAGATTACACAGGCATGTTCGCCGCAAATATGAGCGAACACTTCGCTATCCTTGACAGGATCAAAGCCGTTCCTGGGGTAGGCGCAAAAAAGAGCGAACGAATGGATTTTCGCCAGGTTATTCCAAAGTTTTTCAAGTTGAATGGCCGCCTTGGCGTTGCCGCCCTTCCAAAGAAGCGCCACCATTTCGCCAAAAGCGCGCAACGACCGGCCGGTTTTCAACGCCCGCGCCAATTGTCCGCCAATGACTCGATTGAAAGCTTCTTCGTCCGGCGCGCCGCCGATCATGAACTTTGAGAGCGTTTCTTCCGCATCAAAGGAAATGTACTGCCCGCGCAGTTTTACCCGGTCCAGATCAATTCCCTGGGCCGTTAGGAGTTCTTCCAATGCTTCCCGATGCGCGCGTGTCGCGATAACCATTGCGCTGTCGCCTGCGCCAATCCCCGCGCCCAAGTACATGCCAAGCGACTCCACAAGTTCTTCTTCCTGTTCGTAAAATTGGACAAAATGCTCCAACGCCGGCGGATGGGTCAGATAGCTCTCGGGCCTGATGTCAACAGCAAGGGACTCGTCGTTCATTTCAAAGTTTGAGCACGGAACTTACCACGATAAGCCCTTTGGCCCAATAAAAATAATTACAAAACCGACGGTTTTGTGCATGGGGCAAAGACCTACCCGCGCGGGGCGTTATTTGGGCTTGGCCCAGCTCATCGGAGATTGGTTGCGCGAACTGACCAGCAACGCGCCATGACCGTCAAGCATTTGGATTTCGACCGTGTCGGCATTGAAAACATCGGGGGAATGAGCCCTTCTGGGAACGTCGATCCTCACCAGTTGCAGACCGGGGCCGGATTTGATCGGGATGTCATCAGACTCAAACCACTCGGCGGTGACCCGATTTGCGGAATCATAGACGGAGAGATGAAGATGCCCCTCCGACGACCGCAAATTATATTTTACTGTAACGTAACCGCTGAAAAGGTCGTTTTGCTTGAAGCTTTCGATTTCGAGCGTATTACGGGCGGCTTGCGCCCAGGCGGCGGAAGCCGGCTGGCCACCGCCGGGAACGTGCCACACGAGCATCATTGTGCCCTGGAAAACGTAAGATTTTTTACCGGCGGCATTGACGATATAAATCCAAACTTTGTCGGTCGGGAGGGTTGGCCGGTTCAAGCTTTGAGCGGCGGTGGTATCGAGTTTGACCGGGAACATGACAAAATTGCGGCTGCCATTTCCGATATCCACCTCGGCGGAAGAGAAGTAGCCGGAAACGGCGGGGTTGCCCGTGCTTGCCACAGCCACCCCCATGCGCACGGGACCGTCAGCCTTGGAATAACGGTATTCGACAGCTATGGTCATTTCGGTGCGGTCGAGATTGCGATTGACCACATCCAAATTGGTGACTTTCGTTTTGGCCGTTGAAGAAATGGCAAACACCGGTTTGCGGGGAGCACTGGCAGCGGCGGTTTTTTCCTGCGCAAGACGTTGGGCGGTTTCTTCACGGGCCTTGGCTTCCGCTTCTGCCTTGGTTTTTTCCTCGGCAAGAAGTTTCGCCTCAGCTTCGGCTTTGAGGCGGGCGTCTTCGCGGGCTTTCGCTGTCGCCTCCACTTTGGCTTTTTCGTCGGCGAGAAGTTTCAACTCAGCTTCTTGACGGACTTTTTCGTCGGCCTCCGCCTTGAGATGAGCTTCTTCGCGGACCTTGGCCTCCGCCTCTGATTTGGCTTTCTCTTCGGCAAGAAGTTTCGCCTCGGCTTCATGACGGGTCTTTTCGTCCGCTTCCGCCTTAAGACGAGCTTCCTCGCGAGCCTTGGCTTCCGCTTCTGATTTGGCTTTCTCTTCGGCAAGAAGTTTCGCTTCAGCTTCCGCTTTGAGACGTGCTTCTTCGCGAGCCTTGGCCTCCGCCTCCGATTTTGCTTTCTCTTCGGCAAGAAGTTTCGTCTCAGCTTCCTGCCGGGCCTTTTCTTCCGCTACTGCCTTGAGACGAGCTTCTTCACGGGCCTCGGCCTCCGCCGCTGCTTTCGCTTTTTCCTCAGCCAATTGCTGTGCGAGAGCGTCCTGGTGAGCTTGTTCCACCGCCGCGGCAGCAGCCGCATCACGGGCGCGTTGCTGGGCAATACGCTGTTCCTCCTCTGCTTTCATCCGGGCCAGGGCGTCCGGCTGAGGTTCGAGGGCAGGTGCGGAGGGAGCGTTCGCGCTGCCCCATTTGATGGTCTTCGAAAAAATTCCCTCGCTGATAATGACGTTTCCGCCATCCGTCAACATCATGACCCGAATGTGGTCGGTCGTTAATTCCGCCGGCACGCCGGGGTCGTCATTGAAAAATTTGACCTTGAGCGATACGGTTCCGTGTCCCGAACTGATCGTCACCGGGTCCGCGCCAAACCACCCGGAGACTTGCGATTTCTTCCTGTCGCTAACAATCGGCAGAAGCCGCGCCGTCTGGCCGCGCAGACCGTCATATGTAAAATCAAGGGTCAGAATTGTTTCTGTGCCATTGGCCGACTGTTTGAGCACCCGCAGATTGCTCAGGCTGCTTCCCGCAAAAGACTGGGTCTGCTGCGGCGCAATCAAAATAGGCTCGGCATAAACGCTCAAAGAAAGCAAAACCACCCCGATGTACCGGGTCGCCAGGTGTTTCATCATCGTGTTGCGTGCGTGCATCATTCTTTCCACTGCGCGCCGGCTGTCAAACCGATTTAACCTGCTTTGACACTCCGGCACACACAGGTAACTTGTTATCGGTAAAATGAATCAAAAGCCTGAATTTCCCGATAGCTGGAACCTGCCGTTTGTCGAGCGACTCTACACCGAGTTCGCCCGCGACCCCGCTTCGGTCGCCCCGGATTGGCGCGGCTACTTCGAGCGCATTAGAAATGGCGAACCCGCCGAAGCCCCACGCCTGGCCCCTTCCTTCCAATCGAGCACTGAAGCCGCCGTGACCGACGAAACGGCAACCGGCTCCGTGCAGTATCGCGTGAATCAGTTGGTGCGCAACTACCGTGTTCGCGGCCACAACATCGCCGCCGTGGACCCGTTGGGCCGGCCCCGCCCAACGCCGCCAGAGCTGGAGATCGCCTTCTACGGGTTTTCCGATTTGGACATGGAACGCCTGGTGGACTGCGATTTGTTCCCGGCGAATCGCAAGCGCCCCATCCGCGAAGTCATCCAGCAACTTCAAGACACCTATTGCCGGTCCATCGGCGTGCAGTACATGCACATCGACAATTCCGCCATCCGCCGCTGGCTGGAGGAACGCATGGAAGGCTCGCGCAACCGTCTCGAACTCGGGCGCGAGGAGCAAGTCCGCATTTTTACCAGGCTGACCAACGCCGTCACCTTCGAGGAATTCATCCGCAAAAAATTTGTCGGCGCAAAAAGTTTTTCCCTCGAAGGTTGCGAGAGTTTAATTCCCTTGCTCGATCTGGCCATTGAAAAGGCAGCGGAACAGGGCATCAAGGAAATCGTCCTTGGAATGGCCCATCGCGGCCGCTTGAACGTCCTTGCCAACATTCTGGGAAAAAGCCCGCGGCAGATCTTCCGCGAATTTGCCGATGACTCCAAAACGTTCCGCGGGCACGGCGATGTCAAATATCACCTCGGTTTCAGCAAAGATTGGACTTCCGCCAAAGGCCAGCGTGTCCATTTATCGCTCTGTTTCAACCCAAGTCATTTGGAATTTGTTAATCCCGTCGCGCTGGGCCGCGTCCGCGCCAAACAGGACCGTTTTAAAGAAGAGACCGGAAACGCTGGCGTCGGCCCCTGCATGGGCCTGCTCATTCATGGGGACGCCAGTTTTGCGGGCCAGGGCCTCACTCAGGAAACCTTGAATTTGAGCCAGCTTGCCGGATACAGCGTCGGCGGCACTGTCCATGTGATTGTCAACAATCAGATCGGCTTCACGACCGCCCCGTCCGAAGGCCGTTCCTGCACCTATGCCACCGACGTCGCCCGCATGTTGCAAGTCCCGATCTTTCACGTCAACGGCGAGGACCCGGAGGCCGTCGCGCAAGTGGTCCGCCTCGCAATGGATTTCCGCGAGGCGTTTCATCGCGATGTTTTTATCGACATGTTCGGCTACCGCCGCCTCGGACACAACGAAGGGGACGAACCCAGTTTCACTCAGCCCGTGTTGTATCGCGCCATTCAACGTCGCAAATCCGTGCGCGAAGGCTATCTCGATCACCTCCTGAGCCTCGGCGGATTAACGCGCGAGGAAGCCGGCGAAATCGCCCGCCAACAGCACGAAGCGCTCGAGCGTGAACTCTCCCAGGCCCAGAGCGAGCCGTATAGTGGCCCGACGGAAAAAGTCCAGGGCATCTGGTTTCGAGGCCAATACACCGGCGGTCCGGAGAAAGACGCGGGTAACGTTCCCACGATTTTCGACCAAAAGCGCCTCACCGAACTGCTGCTCAAGCAAACGGAGTTGCCGGAAAATTTTCATCCGCATCCCAAGATCAAGAAATTTCTCGAAAGCCGCCGCCAAATGGCCGCCGGAACCGAACCCCTGGATTGGGCGGCGGGCGAGGCCCTTGCGTTAGCTAGCCTGAGCGTCGAAGGTTTTCGAATCCGCCTCAGCGGGCAGGACAGCGGACGGGGCACCTTCAGCCAGCGTCACGCCGTGCTCTACGATTATGAAAACGGCGAACCGTTCATTCCGTTGCGGCATCTCGACGGCACGCAAGCGCCGGTGGACATCATCAACAGTCCGTTGTCGGAAACGGGCGTCCTGGGATTTGATTACGGTTACAGCCTCGATTGCCCTGACGGCTTGATTTGTTGGGAGGCGCAGTTTGGGGATTTCGTCAACGCGGCCCAAGTCATCATCGACCAATTCATCGCCAGCGCCGAAGACAAATGGAGCCGGCTCAGCGGCCTGGTGCTGCTTCTTCCGCACGGATTCGAAGGGCAAGGCCCGGAACATTCCAGTGCGCGCCTGGAGCGATTTCTTAACCTGGCCGCGCTCGATAACATCCAGGTCGTTTATCCCACAACTCCCGCCCAATATTTTCACTGCTTGCGACGTCAGGTGCTTCGGCCCTGGCGAAAGCCGCTGATCGTCATGACCCCCAAAAGCCTCCTGCGCGAGCCGCGCGCCGTCTCAACGTTGCAGGAATGCGCCGCCGGAGAGTTCCAGCGAATCATCCCGGATTCCCTGGGCGATCCCCAAAAAGTTCGCCGCGTCCTCTTATGCGCGGGAAAAATTTATTACGACCTTGCCCAGCAGCGTGAAGCCCTCCAGCGCCAGGACGTCGCGATACTTCGGCTGGAACAGCTTTATCCTTTGGACGAGCATCATTTGCAATCCGCCCTCGCGCCGTACGCTGGGGACACGCCGGTCTGGTGGGTGCAGGAGGAGCCGGAAAACATGGGGGCATGGCGCTATTTGCGCGCCCGTTTCGCCGAAACGTTGTTCGGGCGTTTTCCATTTGGCGGCATTCGCCGGCCGCCTTCGCCGAGTCCGGCTACCGGCTCCGCGCGCATCCATAAGAAAGACCAGAAATACCTGGTCGCGCAGGCCTTTGCCGATGTTTGACAGTCTCGGTTTACAAAACGGCGCGGTTGGTTGACTATATTGCCATGGCAATTGAATTAAAAATTCCGTCTGTCGGTGAATCCATCACCGAAATTGAAATTGGCCAGTGGCTCAAGGCCGAAGGCGACGCCGTCGCCAAGGACGAGAGCGTGGTAATGCTGGAATCGGAGAAGGCCACTGTGGAGCTGCCCGCGCCGTCGGACGGAATATTGAGCAAAATCGTCAAACGCCAGGGCGAAAAGGCCGCCATTGGCGAGGTCATAGGTTTCGTTGACGCCGGACAAAAACCCGCCGCCGAAACGCGCCCACCCCGCAAAGCCGAAAAGACCGCTCCCGCCCAAGCTATTCCGGCACAAGCCGCCACTGCTCCTGCTCCCGCCCCGGTGCCCGTCCGCGCGCCGCAGGCTCCGCCACCGGTCGCCGTCCCAAAGGACGTCCGCGCGGAGACGCAACCTCCTCCGCCGCCGCAGCCCGCAGTCCAGGGCCGCAAGGACGATGTCATACGAATGTCCCCGTTGCGCCGGGCCGTTGCGCGCCGCCTGGTGGAAGCCAGCCAGGCAATGGCCATGCTCACCACCTTCAACGAAATTGACATGTCCGCTGTCATCGCGCTACGCAAGGAATGCCAGGAAAATTTCACGCGCAAACACGGTGTGAAACTTGGTTTCATGTCGTTCTTCGTGAAGGCTTCCGTCGAGGCGTTGAAGGCTTTTCCGCAGCTCAACGCGTCCATCCAGGGCGAGGATATTGTATATCATAATTATTTTGACATCGGCATCGCCATCGGCGGCGAACGGGGCCTCGTTGTCCCAACGCTTCGCGACGCCGGCCAGATGAGTTTTGCTCAAGTGGAAAAGGCCGTGGCGGATTTCGCCGCGCGCGCGCGGGAGAACAAGCTCAAGCCGGATGAGTTGCAGAGCGGCACCTTCACCGTCACCAACGGCGGCGTGTACGGCTCCCTGCTTTCGACCCCGATTGTGAACCCGCCGCAAAGCGGAATTCTTGGAATGCACACCATTCAGGAGCGCCCGGTCGCCAGTGCGGGCGCCGTCGTCATCCGCCCGATGATGTATGTCGCCCTCAGTTACGATCACCGAATCGTTGATGGAAAGGAAGCAGTGACATTCCTCGTGCGCATCAAGGAAATGATCGAAAACCCCGCCCGCATTCTTCTTGAGATTTGAATCCCATTGACCGCGCCGCCCGGCTGGGGCATATTGGGTGTGCTGTCGGATTCCGCAAAGCCCGCGGAAAAGGGAAAAACTCATGCGTTTTAATAACTCTACTCATCACAATTCTCATTCCATCGACTCGTTGTCGGACTTCACCACGGACTCGCGCGTTCTGCTGCTCTCGGCGATGGCGCTAATCATAGGCGCGATTTCCGCGGGGGTGGCTTGGGTGCTGATCCGGCTTATTGACCTGATTACCAACATCTCGTTTTTTGGCCGGTTTACGACCGTTCATATCACTCCGGAATCGGCCCATCTGGGCGGATGGGTTGTGCTGATACCTGTCGTCGGCGCGTTGATTATCGGTTTTATGGCCCGTTACGGATCGCCAAAAATACGCGGGCATGGAATCCCCGAGGCCCTCGAAGCCATTCTCATCGGCCGCAGCCGCATCGAGCCAAAAGTGGCCGTGCTCAAACCGATATCCTCCGCAATTTCCATCGGTACCGGCGGCCCTTTCGGCGCGGAAGGACCGATCATTATGACAGGCGGCGCGTTCGGCTCGTTGTTCGCCCAACTTTTTCATCTCTCCGCCGCTGAGCGCAAAACCCTCCTCGTTGCCGGCGCGGCGGGGGGCATGGCGGCCATTTTCGCAACGCCTGTCGCCGCGGTCTTGCTCGCCGTCGAACTTCTCCTCTTTGAATGGAAACCAAGAAGTTTTATTCCCGTCACCGTCTCGGCGATCATCGCTTCGATCTTGCGCGTTCCGTTGCTGGGTCACGGCCCGATTTTTCCCGTCATCCCCCATTTGGCGCTCTCGACATCGGAAATGGGCATCGCGGTGCTGGTTGGTCTTGCGGCCGGCCTGACTTCCGGAATTGTCACAACCCTCGTTTATGCGGTCGAGGACCTGTTCGGAAAACTCCGGGTTCACTGGATGTGGTGGCCTGCCATTGGCGCCATCGTCGTGGGTTTCGGCGGATGGCTGGACCCGCGGGTCCTGGGCGTCGGATACGATCTTATTGACAAAATGCTTAACGGCCACCTGCTCGGGGCGGCGTTGCTAGTACTGTTGATTATCAAGGCGCTCGTCTGGGCCGTGGCGCTCGGCTCGGGCACTTCGGGCGGCGTGCTGGCGCCTTTGCTTATCATAGGCGGCGCGTTGGGCGCAGTCCTCTCAACGTGGATCCCCGCGGGCGATTCCGGCTTGTGGGCGATGGTCGGCATGGCCGCGGTCATGGGCGGCACGATGCGCGCCCCTCTGACGGCCACGGTCTTCACCCTGGAATTGACGCATGATTTGAATGCGTTCCCCGCTGTCATGATTGGATCCGTCACTTCTCTCGCCGTGACGGTTCTCATGTTGCGCCGTTCCATTCTGACGGAAAAAATCGCACGGCGCGGTCATCATATCAGTTGCGAATACAGCGTCGATTTATACAACCTGCGCCGCGTCAGCGAAGTGATGGACAAAAATCCGCCCACAGTGCCGGCGAGCATGAAGTTGAAGGAGCTTTCCGAATTGATCGCCCAGGGCCACGCGCCATTGTGCCGCCGGCAAGGCACTTTGATTATCGACGACGATGGTAATCTGGCCGGAATCATCACGCGCGGGGACGTCGTCAGGGCCTTGCAGCAGAATAGCGAGGTCACCGTTCTGGAAGCCGGACATCGCGATCTGATTGTCGCCTACGGCGACGAATTGCTCGACGATGCCATTACCAAAATGTTGCGCAACGATATTGGCCGCCTGCCGGTCGTTGACCGCGACAATCCCCGTCACGTTATTGGTTATCTTGGCCGGGCCAATATTCTCAGCGCCCGCGTCAAACAGATTGATGAGGAAAACCTCCGCGAACGCGGGCGCATGCGCGACGTCGTCGATGATGCTGTCGTCGAAGGCTGACGCTACGGGTTGATTCGCGGCGGCACGCCGTCCTCGGAAGATTCGGAGACCAGCCGCATCCCCGTCGCGCCCGACCATATTACCGCGATCGCGAAAATGCATAGCCCGGCGATCGGCCAGCGCGCATGCACCCAAAGTTCCGCGAGACCCGACAGGGGGTCGGCCGATGCAGGGTCCGACAGACGCGCCCAATTGGATAGTGCCCATGCGAACATGGGGATTCCCGTCACAACACTGACAACGAAACCGGCGAAAGCCACCGCCATTTGCGCGTAACCCACGGCGCGTCCCGCCGCCAGGGAACCGGCCCCCGGCAACGCAAGGTTGGCCGCCAGGCAGGCGCGCGCCTCAGAACGTTTCAGCGAGTGGCGAGGGTGGAGAGTGAGCGAAAATTTCATTGGCAACGGCGCTCATCGGATTCACCACCCATGGGGAAAAAACGTGGCGCCACTCAGCAATACAATAAGGGGTATGCAATGCCATATCAATCCAATGATCGAAAGTATCAGCCCCGCCAGCGCCATGCTTCGGTGGTTGGTGTCCGGATAGCCGGGATGCTTCTCCCGATTCAGCGCAAGGCACGAAAAAACAACTCCCAGGATCCCAAAAACCCACCCAAGGCCACAGCAAAGTATGGACAAAACACCCAAAACCATTCCCGCTATCGCGTAATTATTTCCCGTCGCCTGCGTTGCCGGAGGCAGGCTGACCGGCGGAGGCGACGCCGGCATTGGCGGCAAGCCGAATTCCGGGAAGGACGCCAATGCCTTCCACTCCGTGCCGCCGTGCGCCTGAACCAGCGTCGCGGCGTTGACCCGCCCCTCCGCCACCCATTGGCGGAGTTGTTCCATCGTCACCGGCCCGTAGATCTGCTTGTCGCTTCCAAGGACTTTGTACATAAGAATATTCTTCGGTCAGGGAATATTGCGCACAATGCCGAACACAATCATCGCGACCACGATCGACCAGCCGACTATCGGCCGGGCAATGATGCCGGGCCAGCGCCAGCCGAAAACCCAGCGCACCGCCTCGCGCAATCCAAGCCAAATACCCATCGGCAGCAAGACGATCAGCAACGGGTTGAAATGCCAGGCCGCCGCAATGTTGCCATGCGTCAATTGATGCAGCGCCCGTAGCGATCCGCAACCGGGACACTGCAGCCCAGTCAATTGGTGGACCGCGCAAACAGGATAAAACCCCGCCGTCTCAGGGTTATAAAGATACAGCACCACGCCTGCGGCGGCCATGGCCATAAGTCCCGCGCCAACCCAAATAATCCGCGAAACCGAAATGGCCGGTCTGTCATTCATAGTGTGTGACTATTGCATGGACCGTTGAAAATTCTGCAGCGCCGACGGGTTCGCAAGGAAGACCGCGACGGCTGTCACCAGGATAAGCAGAGCGACAACGCCAAGGACGATTCCCGCTATCGCCATTCCGTTGCCGCTCCGTCCGGGATGGCCCTTTAATTGCGAAAGCGCGACCGCTCCCAAAATTATGCTCACCGGCGCCAAAATCTGGCAGCACAAAAGCCCAAAAATTCCCGTGATCAACGCCCAAACCGCCATCTGGCTCGTGCCTCGAACGGGTTGAATCACCCCAATCGCCGAAGCCGGCAATGGCGGCGCGTGGCGAGGCAGAACTAACGCAAACTCCGGCAGTTCTCCCACCGACTTCCATTCCGTGGCGCCGGCGGCCTGGACCTTGGTCTGCGCATTGACGCGTCCTTCGGAAATCCATAATCGGAGCTGATCTGTCGTGACTGGCCCGTACTCCTTTTGATCTGCTCCGATAATTTTATACATGCACGCAACATGCCCGCTTTGCCCCGCCCGCGCAAGCGCGGCTGGTGGGTTCGCCGAGGCTCACTTGGCTATCTCTCGCAAATTCGAATCCAGCACGAGCGGCTGAGAAACGACCAGGGAAAAATCAGCGCTTCTGCCGCCATACCGCACTTTGGTCCGGGTCGGCAGCGAGGCGTAAATCACCGCGCGGGTCAAATGGCCATCCTTCCAGGATTCGTCGATCTCCAGCGCCCCGCGACCGCGCAGGCCCTTGACCGATCCGTTCGGCCACGCGGATGGAAGCGCCGGGAGAAGCTGGATCTCGTCGTCCTGGCTTTGCACCAGCATTTCCGCGACGCCCGCTGTGATGCCAAAGTTTCCGTCGATCTGCATCGGCGGATGGAGTCCGAAAAGATTTGGGCACGTGTTGCGGTCGGAAAAAAGTTGTTGCAGCATTTTGTGCGCGTCATCGGCGTCGCGCAAATGGGCGTAAAGCGCGGTGCGCCAGGCAAACGACCACTCCCGAACATCGCTGGAGGGCGAAATTCCGCGGGCATCGAGCGATACTTTCGCGGCCGCCGCCAGCGCCGGTGTTTTGACGAACGTAATCTGGTGCCCGGGATAAACGCCAAAAAGATGAGAGGTGTGGCGATGGTGGTCGTTGGTCGTGTCTAATTCCGCGTACTTTGGGTCCGAATACTTTTTTTCAGTCTGCCACTCCAGCAATTGCCCCCAACTGCCAATCCCGGGAACGGCAAGCTTGTCCCGTAGCGACGCAATTTTATCGCGATATTCGCGGTCGATCTTCAGCGCATCGGCGGCGTGAACGTAATTGTCGAACAAGTCCCACACAATTTCCTGGTTGTAACTCACCCCGTCTTCATCCGGCCCGTGTTCGGGCGACCAGCCTTGCGGCACCACAACCCGGCCGTCGGGCTGCGTTTTGAGATGGTCCTCCCAAAATTGGCAGGTCTCCTTCATGATGGGATACGCGGTGTTTCGCAAAAAATCCTTGTCCCGCGTAAAATCGTAATGTTCCCAAAAATGCCAGCAATACCATGCGTTGGCCGTTTTGTCCCATTTCCAACCCATGCCCCCATCGATATTATGTGAAGTTCGGATGGCGAACCCACGCGACGTCATTTGCCCGGAGGTCGTTTTGAATTCCTTCGATGCGGCAGTCTCCTTACGCCAGGCCGGAAGCTGACTGTCCACCAAATCAAAGAACGGCATTTCGCACTCCGCCAATGCCGTCGGACCCGCCGGCCAGTAATTCATCTCGATATTGATGTTTGCGTGGTAATCGCTGTCCCAGGGCGGAGTGTTGCTGTCGTTCCAAAGGCCTTGGAGATTCGCCGGCAAACCGCCGGGGCGCGAACAGGAAATGAGAAGGTAGCGGCCATATTGAAACAGCAGTTCCTCTAGTTCGGGATCGACTTTTTCGAACGCCTTCAGCCGGCGTTCGTCTGTCGGAAGCGCCCGTTGGGCCGCGGACGATGACCCCACGTCCAGCGCCACCCGGTCGAAGAGCATCCGATAATCCGCCTCGTGTTCGCGCTTTAGGTCTGCGTAACTCGTTTCCGCAGCGGTCCTCAGCAAGCGGGTCAGGCGCCGGTGCGGGTCCTTGCCGCGATAGTGATGCGCGTAATCCATCGCGTAATCTGTCCCCGCCGCGATCAACAGCGTAAAACTATCGCAACCGGTAAGAGTGAGCGTTTTCCCGTTCGTTTCAACCGAGCCTCCGTCCGGCAGCACGAGCGTTTGCCATTCGTATTTCAGGCCATTTTCCAGGACACCCGCCGCGCTCAAACTATTGCTCGAAGCCAATACGGGAGTGCCGTGCGAATCCTGGAGTTCGATCTGCCCGGAGTAACTCCCGGGCTTGTCCGCCGTGAATCGGGCCACGAGGACGCCGGCGGGGTGACTGCAAAAAAATTCGCGCTGATACGTAACGCCGCCGGCCTCGTAACCAACGCGCGAGACGGCTGTTCCAATATCGAGTTCGCGGCGATAGTTCAGGGCGTTCGTACACCCGGGAAGGCGGACAGCAACGACTCCGAACGTCTGGTAAGCGCCCATCGTCGCATAATCGCCGGAGGGATTTTCATCGCCCGTCCAAAAACTGTCCTCATTGATATTGACCCGCTCTTCGTCAGGCGCGCTGTAGATCAAACCTCCCATGCGACCGTTGCCAATGGGAAGCGCTTCATTCATCCCGGCGTGCGCGGGTTGGCGATACCAAAGCACCAATTCACCGCCGGAACACATTTGGCCCAAAAGCACGCACAGCAACAACCCGACACAAAATCTCATATTACTTCAGCCCGCTGGCAAATCGACGATGTCGAGTGAAAACGGCGCGCAATGCCAGGGACAATTCGTCCTGGATCGCCTGGGCTTCGCGATAGAGCGACGACGCCGCTTTGGAGGGGCGCGCGCTCTCGGCTTTGTTCAAGCGCACAAATTGCGACGTGATGTCGTGGATCTTGAGGCGTTCGCCCCGGTGCAATCGCCAGCACCAAAGCGCTTGCAACGCCGCCCCGTATGCGGCGCCTTCGCTCACTTTGATGGTGACGATCTCGGCGTCAAAAACGTCCGCCATGATTTGGCGCCAAAGTTTCGACCGCGAACCGCCGCCGGTAGCGCGGATCTGCCGGGGCTTGACGCCCAGTTCGCATAGCCGGCGCAATCCGTAATTCATTCCAAGGGTGACGCCTTCCATCACCGCGCGGGCGAAACTCGGAGCGGTGAAGGTTTTTTGGTTCACCCCAAACCAGACGCCCGCCCCGTGTGGGACGTTGGGCGTCCGTTCGCCTTCCAGATAGGGCAGCAGCAGCAAACCACCGGAGCCGGCCGGCGCCTTGGACGCTTCACGATCAAATTGCTGGTGCGACATCTTGAAATCATTTCGCACCATTTCCGTCGCGACGGTGACGTTCATCGTGCAAAGCAACGGAAGCCAGCGGTTGGTGGAATCGCAGAACGCCGCAATCTCTCCGCGAGGATCAATGACCGGTCTCTCCGAACACGCGTAAATCGTGCCGCTGGTGCCGAAGCTCGCCGTCACCACGCCGGACGCGGTGTTGCCGGTGCCGATGGCGCCCATCATGTTATCGCCACCGCCCGCGCTGACCAAAACCTTCGGCCCAAGCCCCAGTTCGTCCGCCGCCGAATCCTGCAAAAAGCCGGCGGGCTGGTCGCTGGAAATCAACGGAGGCAGCGCCGCGGCTAGCCCGGGGTCAATGGCATTGAGCACAGCCTGCGACCAGCGTCTCTTTTTGATGTCCAGCAGGGCGGTGCCGCTGGCGTCGCCGTATTCCATCACCTTGTTGCCGGTCAGCCAGTAATTCAAGTAGTCGTGGGGCAAAAGGACTGTTGCAAGGCGGGCAAAGTTTTTCGGCTCGTGGCGTTTCAGCCATAGAATCTTTGGAGCCGTAAATCCGGGCAGGATCGCATTCCCTATCTCTTCGATCGACGCGGCGAGGCCGCCGAGTTTGTTGGTGATCTGGTCGCATTCGGCCGCAGTCGAGGTGTCGCACCAAAGTTTGGCGGGGCGGATGACCTCGCCCTTGTTGTCGAGAGGCACAAAGCCGTGCTGCTGTCCGCTGACGCCGATCGCCATCACTTCGGCTGACGAGGCGTGGGCTTTTTTGAGCGCCTCTTTGATCGCGTGGGCCGCCGCCGCGCGCCAGGTGCGGGGATGCTGTTCCTTCGAGCCTGCCGGCAAACCGGGGATTAATCCGTAAGCCCGGGAGGCTTCGCCGACGACGGTGCCGTCCCGGGCATTGACGACCAGGACTTTGGTGGACTGGGTTCCGCTATCGACTCCCAGGACGAGAGTGCGCATATCAATCCGAATCGCGCAGCGCGAAACAGATAAGCGCAATCAGGGTAAGAAGGACCGAGACGACCTCGAGCCATTTGCTGACAAGGATGACGGCCCAGATCGAAAGCCAGATGCCGAAGATGGCGATGATAAAGAGAATGATTTCGCCCCGGCTGCGGTCCATGAATTTATTCATCGGCCAGAAAGCTATTATGAATCGGTGGCCAAGGCAATGTCGAATTCGACCGAAGATTTCCGGTTGTGGGATATGGGATATGGGATATGGGATATGGGATATGAGAAATACGCAAAAAAGCGTCTAAAAATCCAACCGTTGGATTTTATTTTGGATGCAATACCAAACACAAGGTGTCACGCCGTCATATGACAGTCAAAGGAGGCCCTTCGGATGGGATTGCAGGGGCGTGCGTGCTTGGATGTATGGATCATCTGCTGCTTGTGCCGGATTGCTCAGGGTGGGCAACGTAGATGCGGTAAACCCACCAAATGAATAGGATTTGGAACGGCAATCGGAACCATAACAGCCAGTCAGGAATACTTTCGCCAGGCCAGCCGTGAAGCGCGACGTTTAAATTGGCGGGGAACACGGCTATGAGCAACAATATCAGCCCAACGGCCGCAAGTCGTTGCGTGGCAGGCAGTAAAATACCTATGCCGCCCAAAATCTCGGCGACTCCACTGATTTGAACCAGTGCCGCATGGGCTGGCAGGTATGAAGGCATCATGGAAAGATATGGCTTTGGGGTGAGGAAGTGATTCGCCCCGGCTCCGATAAAAAACAGGCCCACGACCCACTGCCATCCTCGTTTAGTTTTTGCGTTCATACGGGGCACATTGGCAGTTGTGTCTTTTAAAACGTAACTTTTTGAAAGTCAACAAGATAGGTTCTTTGAATCTGGATTGTTTGGGGTTATGCCGCTGTCCTGTCATAGCTGTTTGCTGCTTTCCAAAAGGATTCCGCAACACGCCGGAGCAGCTCACGCTCTAAATCCGGGTCACCGAGGTCGCGGTCAACGTGGTTGAATAAGCCGTCAGTACCCACTTCCAAGACGAGCCACTCGCCTGTGGGTTTGTGAAGCAAGTCCACGCAACCGAACGAATCCCAAAGTCTTGTAGCTACGAGACTGCGTTGCGCTGCTTGGAGAGCCTCGTGGGGCGGCTCACCCAACCGAACATAGCGAGCGCCACGAGCGTGTGCAACCCATGGCGAGACATGGGTACCTTCTGGAAAACGCCGGGCAACCCAACCGAATAACTCACCTCCGGCGCAATAAATGCGATAGACTTCAGGGCGCTCCAGGCGGACAAACTCCTGAACAATGAATGGCCGTGGCCAGTTCGGTGGCTCGGCGTCCAAGCCCGAGATCGGCCGGTGCCCACTGGCACCGCAACTTGTCGGATACTTGAGGCACCATTCGCTGTAGGGATGCTCAGAAATGAACCGCCGCACCTCATCAAAGGTGTCGAGAAGACGAGTCAGGGGAGTCGGGACACGATGCTCAGCAAACACCGCGGCGAGCAGCCGCTTGTCAGAGGCGACTCGGACGGACTCGGTCGGGATAAAAACGCCAGACCCAATTGCGGGGTCATTGCCCTCGATATGGAGCAAATAGTTGAAGCGGCGGGGTTCGTTCGAAACGTCAATACCCAAGGATGATGACAACTGAACCGCCAGCGGCTCAAATGCCCATGCTCCGCTGCCACTGTTCAGCACGCAACAATCTTGAGGTAAAAGGCTCATGGTGACGGTGCGCGTAGAAACGCCTGCGGTGATTCTGCGTCGGCCAGTCGGTTTATGGAAACTCAAAAATCAAATCCCAATCAGATCTACCCACCCCAAATGGTGCGTAAGCAAATAATTTTGTGTCGTCGGAACCGGGTGGAAAACTTTGCAGCGCGTGCGAGGCCGAATGACCGAGGGATTCGAGAAGTGTTATGGCTGGGCGAGGGAAATTTTCGTCGAGGAAAAATCTCATTCCGCCGGTTATGCTTCGGCGGTTTC
>DATAXU010000118.1:0-28100 GCA_036272955.1 Verrucomicrobiia bacterium | reverse complement strand
AAAGGTTGGACATTTACGTGCCACATGAGGAACGAAAGGCCGCCCGCGAAAAATGGAAAAACGCGCCCGATTCCGAACTCGCCGCCGCCGCCGCAAAGACCAACCTCGCCGCCCAGGTAATCCTCGCCGAGCGCCAGTGGGCCGCCGAACAAACCAACGCCGCCAAGGCCTTCATCTCGCTGGACAAATCCGCCGAACAAGGTTTCGCCCCCGCCCAATACGAGGCTGCCTTCTATTATTTGCGCATGGGCGGTTGGAACCCCGTGGACATCAATCAAACCAAAGGCCTGGATTTCCTCCGTCGCGCCGCCGATCAAGGCTGGCCAAAAGCCCAACAACTCCTCGCCTCCATTTCTTTGCGCGGCGAACTCTGTCCCCCTGACATCCCCCAAGCCGTGGCCCTCTATCAAAAAGCCGCCGACCAAAACCTCGCCAAATCCCAATACGCGCTCGCGATGTTATACGCCAACGGCTACGGCGTCCCCCGGCACGAACACGACACCCCGTTGGCATTACTGCGCAAATCCGCCGCACAAAATTATGTGCCCGCCGTCCACGAACTCGGCGAGCGCTACCGCATCGGCCTCGGCGTCCAGATGGACCTCATCGAAGCCGCCCGCTATTACAACCAAGCTTGGTTCCAAAGCCAAAACCAGGGAACTGATCAGGAAGCGGGCCGCGTCATCAACGATTTCATTTCCGGCGACCACCCCTACGTCCCTAATCCCGCCCTCCCGCGAGACTTGAAGCCCTTCGCGCGAGTGGCCGCCGTCTATCTCAACGCCGTCCGCGACCTCGATTCTGCTGCCATGGTTCAGGTGGCGAATTGGTATCAGGAGGGCCATTTCGCCCCAAAAGATAACGTTAAAGCCCTCCAATGGCTTACCCTTGCCGCAAGTTTGGGTTCCGCCGACGCCTCCAAACAAGCCGACAATCTTAAAACCACCCTAACTCCCGAACAACTCAAGCAAGCCCAGCAGCACGTCCTCGATGCGATCTTGGACACCCCCTCCGACAGACGCCATCGCTAATAATGGTTGGGAGGAGTTGAACTATGCGTAAAGCGTTTGCCGCCAAGGCTGTCCCTTTATCCGGCCCACTTCTGTCAAGGCACATAGAGGACGTAAAACGTTTGCGTTGCCGTGGGTTCAACGTTCAACGTCACGTTGAAATCTCCGGACTGATCGTAGTTGCCGCTCTGTACTTGAGTCCAGGCCGAGAAAGGCTTCAAGGCCATATTGGTGGAACTCAATATCTGGTAGTAACCGCCCGGCGTCCCATGGGTGCCGGAGAAGGTGATGCTGTTGACGACGCCTCCGCTTGCGCTGACGCTGCTGCTGGCAAAGGACGGCTTGGAGAGCGCCGCCGGCGGCGTGTAGGTCAAGAGGACTTGCTGGGCCGTAGCGTTGTCGTAGATGTAGGCGCCGGCCGGAATGTTGCCGGGAACAAAGGCGCCGAAACCACTCCGGCTGGAATAGCTCAAGAGCACATTGTTGTTGGTGTCCGAAGGCGCGTTGGTGACATCCACCGCGACGTCGCCGTTCATCGTCAGGCCGCCGCCCGCAATGAGGGACGACGTTGTGTCACCAAAACCGCCCGAAGCCAGGTCGAAGCCAAGGCGCGTGGCTGGGCCGAAGGTCAAGCTGCTCATGCTCATCTGAAAGGTGACGCCGTTTTGATCCAGCAACGCCTCCAGCGCGCCGCCAGCCACAGTGTAATCGCCGTTGGCGGTGGTGGCCGTGGTGAAGGAGAGCAAGCCGTTGCTAACGAGGGTGGAGCCGGCATAGCTGTTGGTGCTGCCGAGATTGAGCGTTCCCCCGTCCAACTTGACGAGGGAGCCTGGCCCATAGATGTAATTGGGAATCGTCAATGAACTGTTCGACGCGACATCAAAGTAGCAAGCCGTCCCTGTCAGGTCCATGCTCGTGATGAGCGCCAGGACGGAGGGGTTGGTGCTGCTGTTCTCCAGGGTGCCGGAATTGAAGGTGATCGCATAGGTGGTTTCGGTGGGGCTGCCGAACAGATCCAGCGTGCCGCCCGCCAGCGTGACCAGCCCTTTTGTCGAGGTGCCAACTTGATAGCCTCCGGTACCGGTGACCCTGGCCGTGCCGCCCGTGTTCACGGTGAGGTCCACAGCGCTCTGCGCACCGGGGCTGGACTTGTCCATGAGAAGCAGCGACCCGCTGTTGACGGTGATGTAAAGGGTGTAGGGGGCGGCATCGTTTCCACTGCCGCTGGTTTGAAAGGCGCCATCGCCTTGCAGTGTCAAAGTGGCAACGCCCCCGGCACCCGACGCGACTATCTGGCCCTCAGTCTGCAGGGTGGCGCCGTTTTGCAACGTCAGCGTCAATCCAACCGATGTGATGGTCCCGGGGCCGAGGTCCAGATTGCCGGAGCCGCCAAAGGCAAAATTGGCGTTCCAACTCTCTGGGATGGCTGCCAGTATCTGTACGTTGGTGCCGGTGGTATTGTCAAGTATGCCGCCATTGATGATGAGTGATCCCCCGCCAATGGCTGAATCGTTGCCGCCGTCGCCGCCGTTGTTGACGTTCAACTTCCCGGAGTTGAGGGAGGTGCTGCCCGTATAGTTGTTAAAGCCATTGAGACTCAGTGCCCCAGGCCCCTGCACAGTCACTCCATACGTCAACCCGTTGTCCGTAATGATGCCGTCGCAGGCGAGCGTATTGGATAGAACGGTCACTTGCACGGTGTTGCTCACCAAAGTGACGAGACCGGTGCCGAGATCAAAGTTGGTTTGAGACCCGATATAACTAAAGTTCCCGTCCCAATACTGCTGGGTCGGATATCTCAACACAACGTTGGAACCGCTGGTGTTGTCCAACGCCCCTCCGTTGATGGTCAGCGGGCCGGTGCCAATGGCGGACTCGGTCACGCCATCGCCTCCCAAATCGATGGCCAGCGTCCCGGAATTAACAGTCGTGCCGCCTGTGTAGGTGTTGGGGGTGGCCAGGGCCAACCCGCCGGAGCCTTGCAAGGTGATGCCGCCGCCGCCACCAATGGAACCTGACCCGGTGACCGTGTAGTAGGCTGTTCCGTTTGTTGTATTGTTGGCGGTGATGCCGCCGGGACTGACGGCTGTGGTGAGATTTATCGTGACCGCGCTATTGCCGTCATCGTTGAAGTCCACGCCGATTCCGTCTGTATAATCCACAGGGCTGCCGGAGCCGACGTTGGCCCAATTGGCGGTGCTGAAGTTCCATGTGCCAGAGGATAACGGCCCCCACTTGATGAAGTTGTTGGGTGAACCGGAAACGACCAGATTGATGGTATTGCCGCTCTTTTGCAACGTGGCTGAGACGCCGCTGGGGACGGACGCTATCGCGGGCAACGAACTGCCGCCGGTCAGGGTAAGCGTGCCGCTGCACGTGATCAACGGATACGTTCCCTCGAGAAGGGTGCTGCCTTCAATGGTCACTGAGTCTGAACTGTCCCAGGTGAAACTGCCATTGACTTCCATGACGGGCTGGGAAGTACTGAGGAGGACACCGCCAAAATTGAAATCGACGGTCGCGCTTGCGGCCACAACGAGGCCGGCGTTCGTCCACGATTGTCCCGATGCGCCAAGGCCGGTGGAGAGGATGGCGCCGCTCAGGTTGGTGACGGGGCCGATGGATGTCCCGGCGGCGGTGGTATCAACATCGAGCTGCCCATTGCTGACAATCGTGCTTCCGGTGAAATTGTCGGCGCCGGACAACGTCAGAACGCCCCCGCCGGTTTTATTCAGACCGCCCAAACCCGTCAAGGCGGCGGAAAGAGTGACATTGAAAGGGTTTCCGTTCGTATCAGCGCATTGGAAAGTGATGTTTCCGTTCGTTGTGTCGAGCGCCATCGGCAGGGAGCCGGTCCAATTGGCCGTCGCGGCAATGGTCCCGCCGGAGATGTTAAGTACGGGACTGGTAAAGCCGGTGAGTCCACTAATCAGGCCGATGCCAGAGGAGTCCAGGTAAAGAAGTCCGCCGGTCATGGTGAATTGGCAGATGGGATTGGCGCTGTATTTTCCGGACGGATTGCCAAAAGAGAGACCTTTGGCGCCGATCATTCCTCCAGAAAAATTGAGGATTGCCTGGGCTGTGGCGCTGTAGGTCGCGGCGGCGGCACAAAAAGCTATCGGCTCCAGGGTGGTGCTGGTGGAACCAATCGGGGTGCTGTAACCACCGGGGGCCGTCCCACTGTAGCAAACAATGGTTCCGCCGGACATATTGAGAGTTCCGCTGTCGGTCCCGTCGATGCTCGCGATACGAAGTCCTGAAGTACCACCGGCGCCAATGCCGCCGTTGGTCATATTGAGGATGGCTACGGAGCCGCGCGAAATGCCCAGCCCGATGTTGGTGATCACTCCTCCCGACAAATTATAAGTGGCGTTCCCGTGATACCCGATGTACATGGCCGACGCGCTGCCGGTGCCGCTGATGACGCCGGCTGTCTGGTTGAAGGTGGTGTTGTAAACGCTCAGCGCGCCGGCAGTGGTGCAAGTGTTGCTGCCGGTAACGTAGTAGGTTGAAGTGGCCACGCTCGACCCGGAAAACCCAGGATTTCCGCTGCTGGTAAATCCTCCGCCCAAGGTTAAAACGCTGCCGCTGCCAAGGATCTCGGTCTGGCCGCTAAGGGCGACTGTGTTTGAGATCGTGGCCGTGACGCCGGCGGCGTTCGTGATCGGGAGGCTGAACGTCATGTTCGCGCCGGTAACCGTGTAACCGGAAGTCGTGAACAAGACCCCGGCTGAGGAAGTCGAATTGTCCAATGTAATGGTGTAGGTGCCGCTGGTGCCGGCGCCGATGACGGCGCCGCTGCCCGAGGCCCAGGCTTGATCCAGAACGGCACTGGCGTTCCACCAATTTGTGCTGTCATCCCAAGTCCCGCTGCCGTCAGATGCCGCGCCGCTCCCGAGCGGGTCCCAGTTCAGTATGGTTGCCGCCTGGGCGGTGGCCAGGGAGAAACCAAGCCAGACCAGCGACAAGGCCAGACAGGTAAGTGATCCGCGGATGATTTTGACAAGTGAAGTGTTGATGTTCATGGGTTGGGCGATAGTGCAATAAATCTTCGGAAAGCGTCCATACCCTCAAAAGGGGGTAGCGAACGTTTTCGGGTGCATAATTCTGGCCTGCCACTCTTCGGTCTGATACACCCTTCCCGTGCAGGATACGGAATTCATGCAAGCCGCCATCGAATTGGCCAAGGAGCACATGCGCGCCAAAGACGGCGGCCCCTTCGGCGCCATCATCACCCGCGACAACCAAATCATCGCCCGCGGCTGGAACAAAGTCACCACCTCCAACGACCCCACCGCCCACGCCGAAATCACCGCCATCCGCGCCGCCGCCACCGCCCTCGGCACCTTCAAACTCAACGGCTGCGTGTTATACACCACATGCGAACCATGTCCAATGTGTTTAGGCGCAACCTATTGGGCAAGATTGGATCGATTGGTTTTCGCCGCCACCCGTCAGGACGCCGCCCAAGCCGGCTTCGACGACCGGCACATCTACGACGAACTCGCCCTCCCCGTCTTCTCCCGCTCCCTGCCAACCCAGAAGTTGTTGCGCGATAAAGCCTTGGAAGTCTTCACCGAATGGCGCAACATGCCCGGCAAAATCCCATATTGACGAATTTATGCGAATTTATGGGTTTTTCGCTGATTTTCCCACTTCCAACCCCTCCCACCCACCCCCCAACGCCTTAATCAACTGCACCGTCGTGACAAGGCTCTGCCCATTCAACTGATACGCCGCAATCTCATTTTCCAACATCGTCCTGTCCGCAATGACGACTTCAAAATAGCTGGCCAATCCCTCCTTGTATCGAAGCCGCGAAAGCTTGGCCACCTGCCTCGCCGCATCCACCGCCTCCATCTGCGCGTCGAATTGTTCCTTGAGCAACTCCAGCCCAACCAGCCCATCCTCCACTTCATGGAACCCCACCAAAACCTGCGACCGATATTGCGCCACCGCCTCCGCATAAGCCGCCTTCGCCCGCACCAATCCCGCCCGATTCCGTCCGCCCTCAAACAGCGGCAGGCTCGCATTCGGCCCGATGCTCCACGCCCGGCTTTCCCAGTTGAAAATATCCTTCAAATCGACGCTCTCCACTCCCGCCGACCCTGTCAACTGGATGGATGGAAAAAAAGCTGCCTTCGCAATTCCGATCCCTTCGCTCGCCGCCGCCATCGTCCGTTCCGCCTCCGCGACATCCGGCCGCCTCTCCAGCAAATCCCCCGGCAATCCGACAGGAACCGCTGGCGGCTGATAAAAACGCGAAGTCTCCGCCAATGAAAAACTGGACGCGCTTTCCCCGCAAAGAGTGCCGAGCGTATTTTCCAATTGGGCCCGCTGCAATCTCAGCCCCACCAAATCCGCCTCGGCCGAGGACAATTCCGTTTGAGCCTCCGCCAAATCGACCGCGCTATCCGCGCCACCGCGGTGCAGCGATTCCACCAGCGTCAAATTCTTTTGGCGCAGGTCAATCGTCTGCGCCACCACACGCCGGTCCAAATCAACCGACCGTATCATAAAATACGTCTCCGCGACATCCGCCTGCAAAGAGAGCATCACGTTTCGGTAAGCCGCCGCGCTCGCCTGCGCCTGCTCACGCGCCGCCCGGAACGACCGGCGCACACGCCCCCAAAGATCCACCTCGTAACTCAAGTCCAGCGGCAGAACAATGTCATTGCCCGTGTAACCCAAGACGGTCGAATAAGGTTGCCCCGTCCGATTTTCGGAGTAGTGCGTGCGGTTTCCATTGGGATCAAAACTCAAGCCGGGAAAAAGGTCCGCCCTGGTGATCCGCGCCACGGCACGCGCCTGCTCCACCCGCTGGAAAGCAGCGCCCAGGTCCGGGTTATTAGTGGCCGCTTCCAATTCCAGCGACGTCAGCGCCGGATCGTCAAATATCTCCCAAAAATTCTGTTTGATCTCCGCGTCCCGCGGACTCCCTTCTTTCCAGGGCGCTTTTGTTTTCCATGCCGCGGGCACGACCCCTGGTGACGGCCGCTTGTAATCAGGCCCCACCGTGCAGCCGGCCATGACCAATGCGCAGAGAAAAACAATTCCGCTGCGGCGAATCTCACTCATGGCTGGGTGCGACGTCCATTCCGGGCTTGTCGAGACGCACCTTGACGCCTGCCTCCAATGAATCGGATGGGTTGATGATGACGTTGTCCGTTTCGGAAAGGCCATGAACGATTTCCACTGACGTGCCGTAATCCCGTCCCACCGTAACATCGGCCAGTCGGACGTTTCCATTGGCATCCACAACACCGACTTGTTCCCCCTGCTCGTTTCGGAACAGAAGCGTGTTGACCGGCACGACCACAGGCTCAGCTCCGTTTTCAAGGCTTATCCGCACCATCGTGTGTGCGCCGGGAAAAAGCTTCCCGTCGTGGTTGGAAACCAATATCTCGGTTAGCAGCGTGCGGGAGACAGGATCAATCGCGCCCGCAGTGCGGTCGATTTTCCCCTCGAACGTTTGCCCCGGCAATTCGGCGAATGTCAGGACCGCCTTATCATTGGTCTTGACCATTTGGCTGTAGGCTTGCGGCAGGCTAATATAGACGCGCAACGGATCAACCCTCGCCAGGCGAAATATTTCCCGCGACGATCCCGCGGTGATCAGCGTCCCCGCATCCATCGTCCTGACGGTGATGGTCCCCGGAAATGGCGCGACCAATTTCTTAAAGTTGGACAATTCCTTGAGGCGTTGAACGTTGGCTTCCTGCGCCTGCACGTTCGCCTCCTGCGCGTGATATGTCGCGACCTTCACGTCGGTATCCTGTTGTGAAACCGAATCGCTTTTGCGCAAGTTCTGCCAGCGGTCGGCGGAAATGCGCGCAATTTCCAGGTTTGCCGTCGCCAGCGCCAGCGCGGCATTTGCCTGGTTCAATTCCTGGTCCAGTTCAGGCGTTTCGATTTCCGCCAGCGGCTGCCCCGCGACCACATGCGTCCCGATATCCGTGTACCATTCCTTCAGATAACCGCTGACCCGCGCATAAATGGGCGCCTCCTCAAACGCAGTGATGTTCCCCGGCAATTCAAGTTGAATTTGCGCAGGTGTGCGTTTGGGATGAATGACACTGACGGTGGGAACCATGTTCTCCAGAGTATCGCTCTCCAGTTCCGCGCTCGCGCGCGAGCGTGACAAAACAGTCAGCCCCGCCCCAATGAGCAGCAAAACCACGAACGCCGCCACAACGAACAGCGGCGTCCGCCCCGCGGGCGCCGGAGGAGCGACGCCGGAAGCCCCCAGTTCGGCGCCATGCGGTGCCGCGTGAGTTTCTAATTCCGTTTGTTTCATAAATTCGAAATTGCCTGCGGGCTTTCGGTGTCCCGCCTGCTTCGGATCAGGCAAAAAACCACCGGGACGAAAAATAGCGTGGCAATCGTCGCAAACAGCAGCCCGCCAATCACGGCCCGCCCCAACGGCGCATTCTGCTCTCCGCCCTCGCCAAGCCCAAGCGCCATCGGCACCATCCCGATAATCATTGCCAGCGCCGTCATGATCACCGGCCTCAACCGGATGTAGCCCGCATCCAGCGAAGCGGTGAATGCATTGCCCGTCTCGGCAAGCCGTTCCTTCGCGAATGTCACCACGAGAATACTGTTCGCTGTGGCCACTCCAATGCTCATGACAGCGCCCATCAGCGAGGGCACATTGAGCGTGGTGCGTGTCAAAAACAACATCCACACGATCCCGCACAACGCCCCCGGCAACGCCGTGATGATGATGAATGGATCGCTCCAGGATTGAAAGTTGATGACAATCAGCAAATAGACCAGCGCAATGGCAAACAGCAGCCCAAATCCCAGCCCAAGGAACGACGACCTCATCGTCTCAACCTGCCCCCGCACCGTGATCGAACTGCCGCGCGGCAGCTTCTTCTCTTCAGCCCGCACGATCCGCTCAAAGCTTTTGGCCACCCCGCCAAGGTCGCGCCCCTGGACATCCCCATAAACGTCAATCACCGGCTGGATGTTGTAATGGCTCACAACGTCTTGTTCCGCGCTCCGCGTAATCGTCGCCAGATTGCCCAGTATCTGGGGCGTCACTCCACTCGGGCCTGTGACTGGAATTGTGGCAAGCGCCTGCAAGGAATCCAATTTATATTGCGGCACTTGAGACACCACCTGGTAACTCACGCCATTGGCTGGGTTGAGATAAAATGATGGCGCCGTCTGAAAACTCCCGCTCAACGCCACAAGCAGGCTTGACGCGACATCCCGTTGCGTAAATCCCACCTCCTGCACTTTGGTGCGGTCCGTCGTCACTTGCAGGCTTGGCAAATCGAACGTCTGCTGGACATGCACATCCACCGCGCCCGGAATTCGCTTGAGCTGCCGCGCAATATCGTTGGCGATGTGGTAATTGGCCTCCTGGTTCCGGCCAATGACCTGGATGTCAATGGGCGACGGCAGCCCGAAGTTCAAGACCTGGCTGACGATGTCGGCGGGTTGAAAAAAGAAGGAGACGCCCGGAAACTCCCGGTTGAGATCGTGCCGGAGTTGTCGAATGTAATCCACGGTGGGATGGTGCTTCTCCTGATTGAGCGAGATCAAAATTTCCGCGTCGAACGGCCCAATGGTTCCGCCATTGTTGTAGGAAGTGTTGATGCCGCTGGTCGGCAGCCCGATATTATCCACAATACTTTCCAATTCATTGCGCGGAATGACTCGGCGGATCGTCTCTTCAACGTGATCGCACAAAACGGCTGTCTCTTCCACGCGGGTTCCGGTCTTGGCGCGCACATGAAGCCGCATCTGTCCGGCGTCCACCTTTGGAAAAAAATCCTGGCCAAGAAATGGCGTCAAAAGGCATGAAGCCATGCAAAACCCGAGGAAACAAATGGCGAAAAGCCCCCTGTGATGCAGGCAGGCATTAAGCCAGCTTCGGTAAACATTTCGCAGCCGCTCAAACCCGGATTCAAACCCCGCGTGAAACCGGCCAAACCACCCTTTGGCTTCAGTGCCCGTTTCATGCACGTGTTTCCGGAGAAAAAACATCACCAGCGTCGGCACAATGGTGCGGGACAGAATATAAGAGGCCAGCATCGCAAACACCACCGCCTCGGCCAGCGGCACAAACAAATATCGCGCCGTGCCAGTCAAAAAGAACATCGGCACAAAGACAATGCAAATGCACAGCGTCGAAACAAAAGCCGGCACGGCAATTTGCGCCGCGCCATCCAGGATCGCCGTCCGCAGTTCCTTCCCCTGTCGGAGATTGCGTTCGATGTTCTCGATTTCCACCGTCGCGTCATCGACCAGGATTCCCACCGCCAGCGCCAACCCGCCCAGCGTCATGATATTCATCGTTTCGCCAAGGGCGCTGAGCGTGATAACTGAACAAAGGATCGCCAGCGGAATTGAAATCACGATGACAAAGGTCGTCCGCCAATTTCCAAGAAACACCAGGATCATCAGCGCCGTCAAACACGCCGCAATGATCGCCTCCCGGATTACCGATTGCACCGCCGCGCGCACGAACAACGACTGGTCCAGCAGCGTGTGGATTTCCAATCCCTTGGGCAGCGTCTTGGCCACTTGCGGCACGGCTTTCTTGATGCGGTCCACGATGTCGAGCGTTGAAGCCGCCCCGGATTTGATGATCGTCAACAGTGTCGCCCGGATTCCATTGGCGCGCACAACGTTTTGTTGCACCGCGAACCCGTCCCGCACATGGGCCACGTCCCGGATATAGATCATGTGCCCATTCACCTCCTTCAGGGGTATGTCGTTTAATTGTTGGATGGAATCCGGACTGCCGTTCAACTCAACGGCGTATTCGCTGCTCCCAATCTTCTCCGTCCCGGCGGGAAGTATCAGGTTTTCCGCGTTGATCGCGTTCACCACATCGCTCGGGGAAAGGCCCTTCCCGTTCAACGCGGATGTGTCGATATCCACCATCACCTCCCGCATTTTCCCCCCGTAAGGATTGGGCATCGCCGCGCCCTGCACCGTCGCCAGCCCCACGCGCAAAAAATTGGCCCCAAGGTCATTGACTTGTGCTTCCGAAAGCGTCTTGCTGCTCAAACTCAATTGAAGAATCGGAACGCTGGAGGCGTTGTAGGTGATGATCAGCGGCGGCGTAATTCCCGGTGGCAAGCTGCGGACGCTCGCCTGGCAAATCGCCGTGATTTGCGCGATCGCCATGTCAATCTTCACGTTGGGATGAAAAAATACCTTGATCACTCCAATCCCGCTCAGGGATTGCGACTCTATATGCTCGATGTCATTGACCGTGGTCGTCAGCCCGCGTTCGCTCGGAGTGATGATGCGCGACGCGATTTCCTGCGCTGACATCCCCGTATAAGCCCACACCACGCTCGCGACAGGAATATTGATGTCCGGAAAAATGTCCGTGGGCGTACGCAATATGACCACCGGGCTGACCAAAATTATCATCAGCGCGATGACCACAAAAGTATAAGGCCGATTGAGGGCCAGTCGGACAATCCACATATTCTATTCTTGTCAGTTCATAACCGGAAAGGTGCCCGAAATATCCCTAAGGAATTAGCACACGCCGTGCCAATGTTCCGGCACCCATGACTTCGCCTTATTTGCAGGGGTTTTTCAGGTTTTCCAGTCATTTCAGGGCGTTTCATGGCAAAGCAACTATGCATCCCGGTACAGTTGCTAGGCAGAAGAACGACAGAAGTGAAACTCATCGAATTCTCTCAAATCCCGGTAAACACAGCCAGGTCAATGGGTGCCGACGCCAGCCGCTTTTTTAGGTTGGCCGCTGATTTGCCCAGCATTTTCAAGGACCGCGCGGTAATCGCTTGCGGAGGCACCAAGACGCGCGGTTCAAGAACAAAGCAGCCATCCGACAACGCCGTGACATGAAAAAACTTCGTCTTCGCGTTGCGCAAACTGATGCGCTTTTTGGCGTCGGCAATAACGTCGTAATCTTCCAAAACCGTCAGATTTTGTTTCCGTGGCAATGTTGGCACGGTTCCAGTATGCCCAGATTTCCCACCCTAACTCAACCCAATCAGTTCCCGGATTTCGTCCCAGTTGAGCGCGCCCGCGAACTGCTCCTCATCGCCCAGCACCGCTTGCGTGAGCGCTCGTTTGCGCGCCTGGAGATTGAGGATTTTCTCCTCAACCGTCCCCCGCGCTATCAACTTGTAACTGGTCACCACGTTGCGCTGGCCAATTCGGTGCGCGCGGTCCGTCGCTTGCGCCTCGACCGCCGGGTTCCACCACGGGTCAAAATGAATCACCGTGTCCGCCCCCGTAAGATTCAATCCCGTCCCACCCGCTTTCAAACTGATGAGAAAAACCGGCACACTGGCGTCGCCCTGAAATTTCTCCACCACCGCCGCGCGGTCCTTCGTCGAACCATCGAGGTAACAGCATTGAATATTCTCCGCGGCCAATTCCTCGCGCAAAAATCCAAGCATCGTGGTGAACTGGCTGAACACCAGCGCTCGATGCCCCCCATCCAGCATTTCCTCGATCAATTCGCGGAACAATTCGAGCTTCCCGGAGGGATCGGGAGGCTTGCCAGGCTCCCCGGTTTTGAGAAGCCGCAGATCGCAGCAGATCTGGCGCAGCCGCAACAGCGTTGTCAGCACGAGCATCCGGCTTTTGGCCAGCCCGTTCGTATTGACAGCATCGAGGATTTCGCGGCGCCCCGCTTCCAGCACCTGCTGGTAATGCGCGCGCTGTTCCTCACTCAGGTCGCAATAGCTGACCTGCTCGATTTTCTCGGGAAGGTCCGCCGCAACCTCGCGTTTGGCGCGCCGCAGGACAAACGGACGCAGTCGCCGCGCCAGCCGCTTTTGCGCCGCCGCGTTCCTATCGCGCGTAATGGGGATTTCATAACGTTCCCGAAAATCCTGCGCGACACCGAGGTAACCGGGCATCAGAAAATCAAAAATCGACCACAGGTCCAGGACCGAATTCTCCATCGGCGTTCCCGTCAACACCAATTTATGCGCCGCGCGAATGCTCTTTACCGCCTGGGCGTTTTGAGTCTGCCGGTTTTTGATATGCTGCGCCTCGTCCAACGCCAGCGTGTCAAACTCCACCCCCCGATACTGCTCCGAGTCCCGCCGCAACAGCGCATAACTCGTGATGACAAGATCGTGCGCCGGGATTTGTGAAAAAAGCTCCGCCCGCTCCGCTCCATGCACCGCCAGCACGCGCAATTCCGGCGTGAATTTGCGCGCCTCCGCTTCCCAATTGAAAACAAGCGAAGTGGGACAAACCACAAGCGTCGGTCGCGGCGGTTCCCCTTTGATCGACCGCAAAAGCGCCAGCACCTGCAACGTTTTGCCCAACCCCATTTCATCCGCCAGGATTCCCCCAAATCCGCTCGTCCGTAAAAAATTCAACCACGCGACGCCATCCTTTTGATAAGGGCGCAACACCGAATCCAAATCGCCCAACGGCGGCGGTTGCAGTTTGATCTCGCCGCGTTGCAGCGCCGCCCGCTCCGTCCACGATTGCGGCGCTTGAACATCCAACCCCGGCCGCGAACGCAACGACGCATCGAGAAATCCCGCCTGCGTATTGCTCAACCGATACGCCCCCGCATGTTGGCGCGGCGCGCAATCGACCAGCACCTCCTGCAATTCCTCGACGGCCCCGGTGTCGAGCAAGGCAAATTTGCCATTTTTCAATCGAGTATGACTCTGCCCTGTCAGCAGCAACCGCTGGATTTCAGACGCCGCCAGAGGTTCGCCACCCGGCGTGTTATACGTGACAGTCAAGTCAAACCATTGTTCCCCGGAAGGCGTGATCTGGAACTGAGTATGCACCCGCTCCAATTTTTCCGTGCTGCGTTCCAGCCTTTCCTCAAGTGTCACATCCCAATCCTTTTCAATTTGCGGAAAATCGCGCGCAAAAAAATTCAACACCGCATCCTGCCCCCTCAAATAGTAAAACCCCGCCGTATCCGGCCCGATAAAACCGCTTCGCGCCAGGCGAATCGCACCGGCTTGCGGTGATTTGCCAGGCGCACATTCCAGTTTTGCCTGCAATCCCGCCAGGCCGCCGTTGAGATGCAACTTGAACGTTGTTGCGAGTGGCATTTCCGGTTCCAACTGTCGGGGCAAAACGGCGGGCGCAAACGTCGCCGCCGGTTTTACTTCCTTCGGCGGACCATGAATAAAATGCAGCCCCACAGCCACCGAATGCGCGCAAATCAACCCCCGTTGCCGCGAATCGCGGCAAGTGCAAAGATTGTCCGCATCAGACGCGCTCCGAATGACCAACCCCGCCCGGTAAGTATTTTGTCCTTCCTGCACCGTCCCCCGCAATTCCGGCGGGTGCCATTCGGAAGCCAGCACTCGGCCGGCCGCGAGCAGTCCCCGCGCGTTCTTCGTCGCCTCCCATCCCGCAAGTTTGGCCAGTAGAGGGTCGGTTAACTCAACTTCGCTCATCGTATTGGGTAGTGCTACACCAGGTTGCCGCTCCAGGCAATTTTGTATGAATTCCTCCACACCCAACGGATGTCGTTCAATCCTTGACGGAAATAGGCACGTCGGCGTCGGAAAAGTGCGCCCTCACTTCCAGTTCTCCCCCAAGGGCTTTCACTGCGGCCGCCAGCGTTCCGAGCTTCACTTCGCTGCGTTGTTCAAACCGCGAAATCGCCGATTGTTGCACCCCAATTTTTTCGGCCAGTTTGACCTGCGGAAACTGGTAAAGTTCGCGAAGGTCTTTTAGAGTCAACCGCCGGCGTTTGGTTTTGCCGGCGTTCATTAGCTGGGCCACCCTCCGTGCGGCAAGCTCCGGCGTCCGGTAGATCTCGGCAGGCCGTTCACCGTATCCCACGTCCTTATAAAAAAGCCCAAAGCCACTCTTGTTGCCATATTGCAAGGTAATCCGTTTTTTGGCTGCCTTGATATCAATCCACCACGTCCCGTCGGCGCTATCTGGAGAATCCAGTTTAATCGCGGAATTTGGCACCTTCTCCTTGAGCAGCACTTTCAAATGTTCAATCGCCTTCTCCATATTACTTGCACAGAATATGCCTTGGAAGGAATAGCAAGTCAATGGCATTCCACAGCTTTCCGCGATCTCACTTGGCGCCCTCATCCTCAGTTCCTGTGTTGAGGTTGTGTGTTTTTCTGCCATCGACACCTGGCCTATCCAAAATAATCTCCTCATCAAGCGTCTCAATTCGAATCGAACCATTCTCTCCAACAAACGTTTGATGGCCAGCGCTCCGATAACGCCAAAGGAATGTCCCACCCTGGACGCGGCGGCGGCTATCCTCCTGCGGAGGATACATCCTGCCATCTGATTTCCAGAGCGATGGATTGGAAGGAACTCCCGAAAACTCATCCTCCACACCGTTAAGGAAAATACCAATAAGCAAAAGGGCTTCACTCGCGAAAGTGGCTCCCGGGGCTGCCTGAAGGCGTTCAATGAAAATCTGAAATCTTTGTTTCTTTGACAGCAAGGAACAACGTTAACCACCGAGGTGCCGATGGACAAGTCAATGAGCGTAGTAGCTGGATTGCGCAACGGCCTTCTCAACCGGCTTACGGGACGATCAGCCCTTTTAACATTCCATCCAGGTCAAGGCCGGAATGCCCCGCGGAACCAGAACCCTGCAGCGACAAAAGCACAGCCATCCCCGTCAAGTCCGCCTCGGACTTTACGTTGCGAAAAACCTGGTTCGTAATGTTCAAGTTCACTTCCTGATCGTGTCCGGAACGGAGATCCGAGACAGTCAATTTTCCAAAGCTAACGTCCAGCTTGTCAATGCCGCTGAATTTGAAGCGCTCCACCGAATTGGTATTCGCCGCTCCCGCCAATTCCTTTTTTTCCTGCTTCGCCACCGCGTCAAAATTCCACGTCCCCTGTTTGTTTCGCACCATTTCTATTGCGGCCAGATTCAAGCGCACCAACGGCAAATGCAGCACCCCGGCGCGAATCGCCGCCGGATCATATTCCAAATGCACCTCCGGCATGTCCAGGCACAACGCGCCCCCAAATTCCGCCGTGTTGTAGAGTTTTAAATCTTCAATCGTGATCGTCGGCTGCACAAGCCCGATGTGCATCGCCTTGATCTTCACTTCCATCCCCGTGACCGCGTGCAAGCGCCGCGTAACCGCCTGGCGGACAATCGTATCCAGCATGACAATCCCCGCGATCACCGCCGCAAGGACCATGACGACCAAAACCGCAGCGATGCGCAGAGCCCAGCGAAGAGGGCGTTTCATTCGAAATCCCTCACATCGCGATGTCTTCCGGCCTGACCTCAAGGCATTCGTCCTGGTCTTCCCAAATGACCGCGGAATAGTGCTCCAAAAACTGCGGCAACAATTGGCTCCCCGCCAGCGCAAGCAACTTTTCCGCCCGTCCCGCCGCATCTTCGCACTCCTCATCGTAGTCCCGGACTTTTCGCCGTATGTTATCTTCCCAGTGCGCCACCGCATGAACAGGCGCGTAGTCATCGGCCCATTTTTTTATGGAAGGCTGGAGCGCCGTCGGCAACTCCTCGAACGACACCAGCATTTCCGAGCAATGCTGGCAAATCAATCCGCTTTGCAGCACATCGCGGCTGAACAGTGGAAGCGTTGGCGCGCGGCAACACGGCGCATCGACAAAGCTTTGCGGCACATTCGCCAGCCGCTTGAGCCAGATTTGCCGTCGATGCCCGATCTCCGCCGCCAACCGGTACGCGCCGATCAACGGATGCGAGAATCGCCACACCCTCCCGCGCAACTGCCCCAGCGTCTGCGCCAGCCAGCGCGCCAGCGTCAAGTCGTCGAATTCATCGAAAACCGCGCTGTATTCTTTGAAAAGGTTGTCCGATGACGATTCAGTCATTGTGTAACAGTAGGGGCAAAGTCTAAGGTTTAAAGGTCAAAGTTGCGCCGATTGTTGCCGTTAATTGCTGTTTGTTTCAGGTTGTGCCAACTGCCCAAAATCCATTGGAGACGCCCCTGCGCGAAATTCCCGGGGTGGGAACGGAGCGCCACGCCCAGTTGCGACGCCTCGAACTGCACACCGTCGGCGATCTCCTTCTCCATCGTCCCCGCCGTTACGAAGACCGCCGCCGTTTTCAGCGAATTGCCGAATTGCAACTCAACGAACCCGCCCTCGCCTGCGGCAAAATCGCCGCCAGCGGCGTGCATCGTTTCCGCCGCGGCAACCGCTCCCTCTTTGAATTCATCCTGGACGACGGCAGCGGCCGTTTGCATTGCCGCTGGTGGAACTTGCCGTTCATGGAACGGTATTTCAAAGTCGGCGACGAAGTGGTCGTTTTCGGCAAACCCATTTCGTTGCGTCCCCGCACAATCGACCACCCGGAAACCGAGGTCATCCAGGCCCTCGAAACTTCCCTTCACCTCAATCGCATCGTTCCCATTTATCCGTTGACCGAGGGCTTGCCGCAACGCTGGCTCCGCTCACTGGTCTGGCGCATCCTGGAGCAATTCGCCTCCGCCGTCGCCGAACCGCGCCCGGAATTGAAACTCGCGGACCCCTCTCGTTCCCACGCGATCCGTCTCATCCATTTCCCTGGCGAATCCGCCGATGTCGAACTCGCGCGCCGCCGCCTGGCTCTGGATGAATACATCGAGTTGCAACGCGCGATCCAGATTCGCCGCCGCAACATGGAGCGAAACGCCCGCGCCATCCCCTGCGCCGGCGACAACCATCTGATCAAACCCTTTCTCGCCGCGCTTGGCTTTCACTTGACGGAAGCGCAAACAAAAGTCCTCCGCGAAATTCGCCACGACATGGCCGGCCCCCATCCCATGCGCCGATTGCTCCAGGGCGATGTCGGCTCCGGCAAAACCGTTGTCGCCGCTTGCGCCGCGCTGATGGCCCTGGAAAGCGGCGCCAACGTCGCGATGATGGCCCCAACCGAGATTCTCGCCGAGCAACATTCGCAAAATTTCCGGCTCTGGCTCGAACCTCTTGGCGTCGCCGTCCACCTGCGCGTCGGCGGAATGAAAACCGCCGTTGCACCCGCCCAGGACCAACTCCCCCTCCACAAGCCCGGCGACGCACCCGTGAATTTATTCGTCGGCACCCACGCATTGATCGAGGATGCCTTCGCGCCGGAACGCCTCGGCCTCGTTATTATTGACGAACAACACAAATTCGGCGTCGCGCAACGCGAGCACCTCCTCCGCAAGGGCGCCTATCCCCATCTCCTTGTCATGACCGCCACGCCCATTCCGCGCACTCTCGGCTTGACGTTATATGGCGACCTCGACATTTCAGTTCTCGCCCAAAGTCCGCCCGGCCGCGGCCAAATCAAAACATTCCTCCGCCAATCCGCCAGCCTCCCGAAAGTCTGGAAGTTTGTCCGCGATCAACTCTCAAAAGGCCGCCAGGCCTACGTCGTTTATCCTCGGCTGGAGGACGAGGACACCGCCGCCGGCGTCAAGGCCGTGCGCCGCGAATTCGAGCATTTGGAAAAAATTTTCGCGCCGTGGCGCGCGGGCCTTTTGCACGGACGCCTCAAAAGCCGGGAGAAAGAGCAAGTCATGGCCGCCTTTCACGCCAATCGTTTGCAGGTCCTCGGCGCCACCTCGGTTGTCGAAGTCGGCCTCGATGTTCCAAACGCCACCGTCATGGTCATTGAAAATTCCGAGCAATTCGGCCTCGCGCAATTGCACCAGCTTCGCGGTCGGATCGGCCGCGGCCCGGAGGATTCGTATTGCATTCTCATCGCCGCCGGCAAAACAGAAGAGTCGCGCGAACGTTTGAAAATCATGGAGGAAACCTCCGATGGCTTTCGCATCGCCGAAGCCGATTTGCGTCTGCGCGGTCCGGGCGAATTCCTCGGCCGCCAACAGAGCGGCGCCCCGCCGCTGCGTTTTGGAGATCTTGCCAACGACCTCTCGCTGATCGAACGCGCTCGCCATCTTGTGAGGGAATGCCTCACAGCGAAATAGTCCGTGATTCCTATTGCGACGTGGGCTTCCCCCGGCGACTGTTCCCACATGAAGAGGATTTTATTACTTCTGGGACTGGGATTCATCATCATCAACGTCACTAACGGTTGCAACAAGGCATCGGACAACACCACCACTGCCGCGCCGACGGCAACAGACACTAATGCAGCTTCGACAAATGCAGCTACGACCAATGTGCCGCCTCCGGCCCATTAAGATTGCTTCTTTGCGGCTGACCGATTACGGTTCGGCCATGAAGACTTGCTGTGGGTTGGGCGTTTTGGCTGCCGCAGTTTTAATGTGCGGCTGCGGAAAGGAGCAGAGTTCTCAGGCTCCTGCTCCGTCGGGCGCTGCGTCCGGTTACGTCGGGACGTTGCTCAAAGGGCAGCAAACGGCGGTCAAAACAATCGATGTGACCTCCCTCAACCAGGACATCCAGCTTTTCAATACCCAGGAAGGCCGCAATCCAAAAGACCTCAACGAGTTGGTCGCCAAGAATTACATCGGCAAGCTTCCCGACCCGCCACAGGGCATGAAGTTTGTCTATGACGCCGACCAAGGCAAAGTCAGCCTCGCGCCTCAATAAAGGTGGCAGGTTCCGCTCCGACGCCGGCTTTTCTCTGGTCGAACTGCTCGTGGTCCTGGCGTTGCTCATCATCTTGACAGTGATGGGAACGAGCCGGTTTAGCGCATCCGCCCGGCGCAAAGGTTTGGCCGCCTGCCAGCTCAACCTCCAAAAAGTTTACCTCGCGTTGAGCATTTATCGCAGCGACAACGGCGCCTTCCCGTCGTCGAAAGACGCCAGCAAATCCGAAGAGCCATTGAGCTTGCTGATTCCCAAAAGCACCACCACGACGGAAATCTTCATCTGCCCCGGCAGCCGTGACGATGCCTTGCCGGAAGGCGTACGATTCACCGATCGCCGCATCAGTTACGCCTACTACATGGATCAGGCCACCAACACCGATCCCCCGGAAATTCTGGTAACCGATTGGCAAATCAACACCGCGCCCAAGCATCGCGGCCAGCCGGTTTTTTCCCTCGATGGAAAAAAGCCCGGAAACAACCATTATGGCAGCGGCGGAAATCTGCTCTCCATCGACGGCAATATTGCGTCCTCTCCCGCCAAGGCTTCGCGCGATTTATTATTTTCGCCCCCGGTCACGCTTCTAAATCCCTAGGAAATCCCTTGTAAAAGCCGCGTCCGCTTTCTAACTTCGGCGTATGAAAGTTGAATTTTACGGACACACCCGGCAATACAACAACATCAAAACCGAAATCGACGCCAATCTCCACGAAGTCATCCAAAGCGGCCAATACGTTCTGGGCCCCATGCTCAAGCGCTTCGAGGGCGAATTCGCCGCCTACAGCGGAACCAAACACGCCGTCGGCGTCGGCAACGGCACCGATGCCATCTGGCTCGTTTTGATGGCTCTCGGCGTCGGTCCCGGCGACGAATGCATCACAAACGCCAACACCTTTTTTGCCACCGCCGAAGCGATCTGGATCGCCGGCGCGACGACCGTCCTTGTGGATTGCGACCCAAAGACCAAGTGCATCGACCCCGCAAAAATCGAAGCCGCCATCACTCCCAAAACCAAGGCCATTATTCCCGTCCATCTTTACGGCCAATGCGCCGACATGAAGGCGATCCGCAAAATCGCCGATAAACACAAACTGTTCGTCATCGAGGACAACGCGCAGGCCATCGGCGCCGGCGGCGACGGCTTCAAGATCGCGCAATTAAGCGACGCCACCGCCACCAGTTTCATCATCCAAAAAAATCTCGGCACATTCGGCGACGGCGGCGCCGTCGTCACCAATAATTCCGCTATCGACGCCACGATCCGCAAATTGCGCAATCACGGCTCCACCGCCCGCAACGTCCACAGCTTCGGCTTCAACAGCCGCCTGGACGACATTCACGCCGGCATCCTCAGCGCCAAGCTCAAACACATTGACGCCTGGAACGACAACCGCCGAAAAGCCGCCGCGCGCTACACCGCCGGTTTCAAAGGCGCGGCGAACTTCACCCTCCCCTTCGAGGTTCCCGGCGCGCGCCATGTTTTTCATCTTTACGTCATCGAAACCAAAAATCCCGCAAAGCGCGACGGCTTTTTGAAATTCCTGAACGACGCCGGCGTCGATGCCAAAACCCATTACTCGATCGCCATTCATCAACAGGCCGGATATCCGTGGAACAAACCCGCCCGCGTCTCCGGTCCCGTTCCCAACGCGGAATTCAACGCCGCGGCGTGCATTTCTTTGCCGATGTTCCCGGAGTTGACCGATAACGAAATCAATTTCGTGATCGAAAAGACGATGCAGTGGGACAAATCGCAAACCGCCTGATTCCCCATGAACCGCTACAAAGTCGTCATCGTAGGGATGGGCAAACGCGGCATGCACCACGCCGCCGCCTTTCACGCCAACAGTCGGTTCGAGGTCGCCGGCATTTGTGACATCGACAAAGCCCGATTGGAAGCCGCCGCGCCCAAGCTCGGCAATCCGCAAATCAGCACCGATGCCCGCGCCCTCTCCCGCGGCGTCAAGCCGGACATTTTCTGCTTTTGCACGCTGCCAAATCTGCGTTCCGAACTCGTCCAAACCGGCATCGACAGCGGCGCAAAACTGATCGCGTTCGAAAAACCCGTTGCGCTCACCAGCGCCGAAGGGATGAAGATCAAGCAGATGCTCGACACCGCGAAGGTCAAGGCCGTCATCAGCCACCAGCACCGTTACGGCGAGCATTATCGAAAGGTTCACGACATCATCGCCAGCGGCGCCATCGGCCGCGTCAACACTGTTTATGGCACCGCCACCGGCTGGATGATGCACATGATGAGCCACCTCGTCGATTACGCCCTCTGGTTTAATCCGGATGGTAAAGCCCAATGGGTCATGGCCCAGGCCGCCGGGCGCGGCAAATTGTCCGACTCCCATCCCTCCCCCGATTACATCGCCGGCTTCATCCATTTTTCCAACGGCGTCCGCGGCATCATCGACTGCGGCGCCGGCGCTCCGGACGTCCCCGAGGTCCCTTATTGGTGGCGCAAATGCCGCATCGGCGCTCAGGGCACCGAAGGTTTCGCCGAGGTGATGACCGGCGGCGGCTGGCGGGCCGTCACGCGCAACGGCGAGCAAAGCGGCCAGGGCTCGATGAATTACGATCTCGACATGCCCCCCTACGTCCAGGAAATGGCGGATTGGCTCGATGACGACAAAAAAGTCCACGCCTGCAATTTCGCGACGGCCTACGAAGGTTTTGAAATTATGATGGCTCTCTGCCGCTCGGTTATAGACGGCGGCCAAATCGCCCTGCCGCTGACCGGCGGGATGGATGAGATCGCCGCGTTGAAGGAAAAACTCCCGGCGCGCAAAGTCCTCTTTTCCCTCCCGGAAAACGCGAAGGAATATCCCGCGTAACCAGGGCTGCCGGCGTGGAAGCGATCATCCGTCCCAATCAGGATAGCGCCGCCGACCTCGTCGCGCGCGTCATCGCCAAGGAATTGCGAGCGCATCCTTCTTCCGTGCTCGGCCTTGCCACGGGCCGCACCATGGAAGCCGTCTATCGCCGCCTGGTGCAAATGGGACAAAAGGACCATTTGGATTTTTCGCTCTGCCGCACTTTCAATCTCGACGAATACGTCGGCGTCGCCCCGGAAGACCCCCGGTCATATCGCTACTACATGAACGAGCGCCTCTTCGACCACGTCAACATCGACAAGCGCAACACCCACCTGCCGGACGGCCTGGCCGAAGACCTCGAGGCCGAATCGCAGCAATACGAGGAAAAGATGAAACGCTCCGGCGGCATCGACTTGCAATTGCTCGGCCTCGGCGCCGCCGGCCACATTGGTTTCAACGAACCCCTCTCCGCGCTGCGCTCCCGCACGCGCGTCAAAGCATTAAGTCCCGCGACCGTCGAGCAAAACGCCGGCTTCTTCGGCGGCGCCCAAAACGTCCCCCGACGAGCGATCACGATGGGTGTCGGGACAATTTTGGAATGCCGCCGCTGCATCCTGCTGGCGACGGGCAAGGAAAAAGCCGGCGTGATAGCCAAGGCCGTCGAAGGCCCCATCACATCCATGATTTCCGCCACCGCGTTGCAACTCCACGCCCGCTGCACCGTCGTCGTCGATGAACCCGCCGCGTCCCAGTTACAGGCCGCTGACTACTATCGCTGGATATTCGAGAACGAACCAGAGTGGGAAGAATTTCGATGATATAGTGTCGCGTAAATAACTGGATATTCGCGGGCCTGCCGCGCCGAAGCTTCAGCGAAGGCGGAGCGCTTGCTTAAACATTCAGCGTGCAGGATAATACACCAGTGAAAAGCTTTACAGCCGTCGTGGAACGTAATGCCGATACGGGACTGCTGGTGGGATACGTGCAGGGATTTCCTGGCGCCCATTCGCAAGCGGAGTCGCTCGATGAACTGCGAGGCAATCTTCGCGAAGTAATTTCCATGCTGCTGGAAGACCGTGAACCCGTCTTGCAAATTGAATTTGTCGGCGCACAAAGCAACAGCTCGACGCGCCCAATGGATGCAGATTCCCGCGAAGCTTACCGGAAGCACATTATTGACAAACACCGATGAAGACCACGTGGATTTGAATTACTGTTGAATACCACCCAAAATCGTTTACCACACTACCGCGCCTCGGAAGAAGTGCCGCACCGTACCAACCTGGGCCGCTGATCAGCCTCGAAATAACCCGCAACGGCATCAGCGATCATAACGTCCAATTCTCCGAAAGAATCGCCTTGAGTCGTGATGCCGCCTCCACCAGGAGCATCCCAGCGCGCCACATAACCCCCGGTAGCCCCGCATGGTTCAACCTTAAATAGGATTTCAACGCCATCGCTCACATGGAGAAACTACGCCGCTCGGAAAACAGCGTCAACAAGCGAACTTCGAAGGAGGGCTCAACGCTGCCTCGTTCTCACTAACCCAACAACGCAGCAAACCAGCGCCGCAAGCCCGATGCCCAATCCCACCAGAAAAAGCCGGTCCTTATAAATCAGCCGCACCGTATGCTTCCCGGCGGGCACCTTCACGGCTTGATACGCATAATTGGCCCGCAACAACGAAACCGCGGCGCCATCGACGCTCGCCTCCCAACAATGATAATACGCCTGGGCAATCACCAGCATCGTCGCGTTGTCCGTGCTGGTTTCAAAAACACATTCCTCCGGGCGCACGTCGCTCGAATCTATCCTCGCTCCCGGATCGGCCACGGCGCTTATGGACGATGCGCCGTTGGCGGGCAGATAAACGATTTGTCGCGGGCGGAAGTCAGGAGACCCAACCGCCGTCAGGGCCGCGTTGTCATCAAGAAAGACAGGCCTTTGGCCGATGGTGGCCAGGGGCATGAAATTCGCCTGCGCCTCCCATGTGAACAGTTCGTGCGGCGACGCAATTTGAGAAACGCCAAGAAATTCGAGCAGATTTGGCAGCGGCTTTTCACGGTAAAGAAGGGAATCAATTTTTCGCTGCCACGCAAAATGAATGCCAAAGAAACCGCCGGTCTTGGGAATTCGATTCAGCAGGTTGCAATTCTCATAAAGTTCCGCCCGTTGGCCGAGATAAGTCTCCAGCGGACTGGCATTGACGAGCATTCCCATCGAGCGCTCCGCCAACGGGTCGATCATCGCGCGCGACAGGCCCAGACTCGGAACGGTGGACATCGCGGGCATTCGTTCCGCATACGCGCCGGCGGGCACGGTCGGATTTTGCGGCGGCTGATGAAAGGTGACGTCCAGCCCCGCCAGCAACAAAAATCCAAATCCCAGGGCGACGCGATGCCCCTCGGGGCGCACAGCGAGTGCGAGCGTCAGCAACCCAACCCCCGCGACCAAAACAAGCAGGCGGCCAAGACCGTTAAGCCAAGTGTCGTTCCATGAATCCGTCGGGAACGGAAGCCAGAACGCGACCGCGAGCAAAAACAATATTGCGAGAACGAACAACCCCGCCAGTGGCCGCAACGCCGCGCTGATCACCGCGTGCGATTGTTTTTGCAGCCACGCGGCCCCGGCCCCGGCCAGGAGAGACAGCGAAAAAATCGTGATGACGATATATTTGATCGGGTAACGCGTGAAACCGAGGATCGGGAAAAGACGGCGTGTGATGTCCAGCAGAAATCCCGCGCGGCCAAACGCCAGAAGCACCGCCGCCAGCGCCATGACGCCAAGAAGAAGACTGCCAAGCCGGCGCGTGCGCCAGAGGGCGAGGATTGCCAGCAACAACGGCAGAATGCCGAGATAATAGGAGGACGTCCATTGCTGTTCCGGCTGCATGAAAACGCCCGTAATGGACCCGGCGGAATGGAAAAGCGGCACAAGAAAATTCGCCAACCCCCACGGCGGCAGGCACCAATCATTGCCGCCGGTCGCGCTGGATCGGTCCCCATACAAAAGCAAATCGAACCAAGGCAGCAACTGGGCCGCGCTCAACGCGCAAACCAGCAAGCCGATCAAAAGCAACCGCGTTCCTCCCGTCCAAAACGACACCTTCCGTTGGAACATTCCCAGCACGAACAGCGCGCCGATAATCAGCCACGTAAACATCACCGTCTCAGGCGCCCCCGTTAACATTTGACAGGCTCCCGCCAACGCGGCCCAAATCAAATACCGGTTACGCAACTGGAACGTCGGCGACACGGCGCGGGCGCAAGTGAACACCACCCACGGCATCCATGCGTAAGCCGCGATGTGGCACGACCAGTCGAGAAATTGGAACATCAAGCCATTCCAGGCGAAAGCCAGCGCCGCCACGCTCGCGCCAAATCGGGTTCTGAACCAAAAATGTGCCAGGCAATACATCCCCAACCCCGCCAGAAAAACGTGCGCCAGCAAATACAGATTCAGCGACCACGGCATCGGCAACAAAAGATAAATGACAGATCCGGGATAGCACGTCAGCGTGTTCCATTGCGCCAAAAAGGGAATGCCGCAATTATTATAGGGGTCCCAAAACGGCCAATGCCCGTGCCACACACAATCCCGAAAATAATAGGCAATCGGATAAGTAAAAAGCCCCGCATCCCGGTACGCGAACACCCGCGTTCCGCCGACAATCCCCGGATAAGTGATAACGATTAAAGCCAGCAGCAACAACGCGATCCGCCCGGGAGTAAACCAACTGTCAAAATCATTTTTTACATCGCCGGGGGCACGCATTAGGCAAACGAATTACCACGTATCGAAAACGATGGGAAATGGAATCGGCGAGCTCTTATGCCGCAAGGCACCGAAGGATTCGTGCGCAAACTCCTCTTGGTCCGTCCAATGCTGGCGCTCGATTTTGCCTTTAGCCTGGAGGGCCCTGTGCTCGCACCTTTAAATCTTCCTGATACGTGAGTGATGCCTCACGGAATAAAGCCTCCGCCTCCTGCAAACTCTTACCAAGGAAATGCTCGCACGCCGCTGCTCATCCAGGGAGTCATAAACATTGATCTCCTGGCGTGTGGGAAGTGCCATGGCGCTCGAAACAGGCTCGCTTTTGGCTGGCAAATTAGGGCGAAAGAAAGGCGCCGAGGTCTTCGCGACACCAAAGAGAGATTTTTATCATTTTTTCCCCCTTATGTCAATTATACTTATACGGTACTTCACTGCGCTGTCCAATAAGTTACCAGCCAGATGTTGCTCAAATTAAATGACGTGACATTTGGGTACGAGAAAGACATCGAATTGTTGAAGGTCATCCCATCAAGGAAAACGTATGAGGAGTTTCCATCTGTCCACGGGCTGGGTATGCCCGCCAAAGCTGACTCGCACTCGCTTCCATCCTTGGCATTGGCATAGTTGTCCGTCCCCTCATCCCAGTACAAGACGCCCCCGAAAAAATCCTCCGTTCCATTCCGATACCACGAGGCGCCGTCAAGAGTAAACGTGGGCCTGGCTTCCAGGTAACCCTGGCCGTTGGTCGATAACAGACAACCCACGACAGATTCGACCTGGCCTGGACCCCCTGAGTAATTTACAGTAGTATTGACCTGCCCGGCAGGCAAGATTCCCATGGTCTCGATGGCATGCCATACCCGTTGTTGACTGGGCGCAACCGGAATGCCGGCTTTGTAAGTCACGTCGCTCCAGTCCTCGATACTTGTCTGATTGCAAGTAATGCAGACGCTTGCATTGCTGTAGGCGTTGATATTAACGAGGCGTTCGCCCATGACAGTGGACGGCGCGGACTCACAAAGATCAATTATTTGACCGTGAAATTTAGGAGGTTGAAATTGCGCGCAAAGGAATGACTTAAGAGTGAAGCCGTTACTGATGCCGTCGGCAAAGACCGATACCAATGCCGTATCGATGGTTTGCTGGCTGGCAGGCGGCCCCGCAAGCGCAAGGTCAATTCTGATGGACTTGATTGTGCAAGGTCCATTATTGGTCATCAGCACAAACAGCGTGTTCGACTGCGCGATAAGAGGTCCCTTTAAGTCTGCATTTGCGAGTGGTCTCGTATCATTTACAAGGTTGCCAATCGAGACAACTCCATCCTCGCCGTTGACGACGACCGTACCGGGAAGCGCCGTCAGCGGCACAGTGCCGCCCGCCGCAACCGAAGTGGCAACGACTGCCGAACCGGCGTTCGGGGCGAAGATCGCATAGGGCGTTGGTGTGACTGGCTGGCGCGGACTCAGCGTTGTAAAGCTGCTTCCCGCGGTCGGTTTCACGCCCATTTCCAACCAGTAATTGCTTCCCGTGAATACATTCTCCCCGAAGTCCAACACAGACGTGAAAAGCCCCGCTGTCACCACAGTCCCGGCGTTTGTGATGGGGCCGGCAACCGGCACGCCGCCGTTGTTCGTTTGAAACAGCGTAAACGTCAGGTCGTAAGCGTCCTGGGCCGGTGAGCCATTGCTGGCCAAACTGCCCTGATAGGTGAAAGCCGTGCCTTGGCCGCGAAGATGTTTGATCGGCGCAAAAACACACACAACGGCCGCGAAAACCCGTAAAGTGCTGGTTTTCATATCAAAAGACGAATTCTCGCCCCGATCGGTTCGCAAAACAGCGCAGGATCAACAATTCGTTTGAGAGCTATTATCGCATATCATTTTGCAGATTCAGCCGCGGGCGCCGCGGTGCCATTTCGCTTGGCCATGATGGCGGCGGTGATCTTTTGCGCCAGTTCCGGCCTGTCAATCAACGCCACGCGCGCTGCCTCTTTGCCCTGGCCGATCAGTTCACCCTCGAATTGGAGCCATGCCCCTTT
>DATAXU010000117.1:0-9003 GCA_036272955.1 Verrucomicrobiia bacterium | reverse complement strand
CGGCCACTATCCCGTCGCCTACGATCCGCAAGTGGACAAGCACATCATCGAACGCCGCCGCTCCCGCATCGAAGGTTTGACCGAAGGTTTGGAAAAAGAACAAATGCAGATCAAACTGCTTTAGCCCGCGAGCAAGAGTGGTTCCCAAAAAAAATAATTTCCTTCCTCTTCTTAATCTTCGTGTCCTTGTATGTTCGATTCAACCCTGCTTGTGGTAGGCTGACGGGCCGACTAAAAGAAGGGCGGGAGCGGAGAGGCTGGTTCGTGTCCAAGGACGCTGATCCTGTCACGAAGATAAGCCCCCGCTCCCTTTAACAAACGTCCCAAGACCGGACTGTATCGTAGCTGGGGCCGAGGTTCGCGCCAACGCCCACAAGCTGTATGCGCAAGAATGGTCCCGCCGACGTTTATCAACCCATAATTACTATGAAATACTTACATCTTGGCATTGATGTTGCCAAACTCAAACTGGACGTCGCCTTGCTGGCCGAGGATGGCGTTCACACCGCCGTTTTTAACAACAACCCTGAAGGCTTCGCCGCTTTGGAAGCCTGGTTGACGCGCTGGACTGAGCCCGTGCGCGTTTGCCTGGAGGCCACCGGTACCTACGGCCTGGGCGTGGCCCATTACCTCCATCAACACCAAAGGACCGTCAGCATTGCCAACCCACTGGCCGTCCATCACTTCGCCCGGGTCCTGCTCAGCCGCAACAAGACCGACCCGCACGATGCCCAACTCATCGCTCGTTACAGCCAGCAATACAACCCGCGTCCCTGGCAGCCTCCCTCCCCCGAAGCGGAAAAACTCCAGGTCCTGGTGCGCGTTCGGGAGCAACTGGTGGAGAGTTGCGCCCTGGCCAAACAGCATCTGGAAAGCGCCCCGGCCATGGCCGCCCGGTTCTTCAAGGCCCAGATACGTCAATTGGAACGGCAGATCACCAAGCTTGAGAAAGAAATACGCCAGTTTTGCAAAGCCCTTCCACAATGGGCCCACGCCATCGAATGGCTGACCAGCATCCCCGGCATTGGTGAAACCACCGCGCTCACAGTTCTTTCCATCCTGCCACCGCTGGAAGATCTCAAGAGCGCCCGGCAACTGGCCGCTTTTGCCGGAGTGACTCCCTGTCAAAAACAATCCGGCCAGAGTTCGGGCCGGACCCGGATGAGCAAGCTGGGCCACAGCCGCTTGCGCAAAGCCCTTTACTGGCCAGCTGTGACCGCCCTGCGCTGCAACCCCCGCGCTCAAGCTTTGGCCCAGCGGCTGGCCAAAAAAGGCAAAAAGAAAATGGTCATCATCGGCGCTGTCATGCGGCTGCTGACCCACCTCATCTACGGCGTCCTCAAGAACCGCGCCCCATTCGACCCAAACCACCTCAATGCCCAGGCTGCGAGTTAAGCCGCTGCCGGGCTGGCTCTGAGCCATAGCTCGCAGCCCGGCAGCACGACTACCCTTGACATCCAACACTGTATCTTGTGGTGACCTTCGTGGTGACCTTCCCGTTCGCTACATGAGAAACCGAGTTTGGCACCACGAAGAGTACAGAGAGCACGAAGAGAAAACTTGATAACAGCTAGTTTAGGCCACGCGGCGGCAATTCGAAAATCTCGCGTCTGTCGAGGCGCGGGGTTCTTTTTTTTGAAGGACAGACTGAAACCAGTTCACAGTCGGCGATTTTCCGTTTTCTGACTCATTCGCGCGCATTCATGTTGTTGCATTGGTTTTCCGCTCCCGTCAGTCATGGCTGCGCCGTCGGGTCAATCTCCAAAAGTGCTTGCATCACATATTGCTTCTCCTGGTCATCGCACGTCTGGAGGACTTTGCGAATTCCCGGAACGGCCGCCTTGGCTTCCGGGCCAAACTTGCCCAGCGCGATGGCCGAAACCCATCGCACCTTGTCATCGGAATCATTCAATTTCCGGATTAACGCCGGTATTACAATTCCGTCCTCGCTATGGAGTTCCCTCAAGGCAACTATCGCGTTCGCCCGAACCCCGGGATCAGGATCATCAAGGGACTTGATCAGCGCCGGGATAGCGGGCGCTGCTTTCGACTTCACCGCCTCCAGCGCCCATGCCGCATTGCGTCGGGCGATTACGTTCGTAAGTTGCAGTTGGGCGACCAGTCCTTGCACGCCCCGATCGGGATCGATCTTCGCCAGAGCCCGCCCCACCGCCTCGCATCGGTTGAAATCGCTATGGTCATCGTTGGCGCCGTCGCGTATGGCCGCGAGCATGGCGGGTATGGCGGAACTGGCGCGTGGACCAAAATTGGCCAGGGCGTAGGTGGCATTTCGCGTCAGGGTTTCGTGGTCAGCGTCGATATTCGTAGAGAGGCAGTCCGTCAGTGCGGGTATAAGTTCCAAGCTGTCAGTAAATCGTTCACGGCCGCGGAACCGCGCGAGGGCCGCGCCCACGACGAGTTTCGACCGCGTATTTGTCCCGTGTAGAATCGACAAGAGCACACCTTCCACTTCGCTCACGTTTGTATCATTGACATACAATTCCTCAATCGCGCGCGTTTCGGCCTTTGTATCGTTGAATATAATGTTCGTTAACGCGGGCACCGAATACGGGGTCATTCGGGCCAGCGCCGACACTGCCCGGGATTGGTCAAAGAAACGGAAGCGATTCGTCGCAAGGCTTGCCAGGTCCGGAATGGCCGCTCTGCCTTCCGGCCCCAGTACTTCAAGCGCTTGCATAGCCCGGTCCCGCCGAAACTGTTCGATCCATGTTTTATCAGGATTGGCGTTTGTGGCGCTGTTCGTCATCCGTTCCTCTCTCAGGATGGCAATCAAGAAAGGCACGGCATTCGACCCGATATGCTGGATAGCCTCAGCAAACTCGGCCGGGCTCTCGCGATTCGTGCCCGCAAGCCATTGCGTCAGCGTCTCTCCATTATACTCCGGCTCACGGGTTGCCGAAACCTGCTCGCGAGCCATTGCGATTCCGAACGAAAACGCCAAAACCACCGCACAAATGTACGCGTCAGGCTTCATCAATTGTTTGACATGTCAATCAGCCGGCGTGTTCACCGTCCTCGGCTAGCGCAGATGCATGGGAACATGCGGCCGCGTTTGTCCCAGGTGTTTGGCCACTGCTTCTGTACGCGATCGGACGTGCAATTTTTCGTAGATATGCCGGATGTGCGTATGCACGGTCGCGTAGGTCAACTTCAGCGTGTCCGCAATTTCCTTGTACAGATAACCCTTGGCCAGAAGCGCCAGTACCTCGGACTCGCGGGGGGAAAGAGCGGTCGATTCCTGTGCCACAGGCGCGGATTTCTGGAATGATTGCACGATCTTCCGCGCAATGTGGCTGTTCATCGGCGAACCGCCCCCATGGACGTCCGCAATGGCAGCCAGCAATTCCGCGGGCGGCGTTTGTTTGAGCAAATATCCCGTTGCACCCGCCGCGAGCGCGTTGAATATGTGCTCCGTGTTTTGATAGACCGTGAGCATGATGATCTGCAAGCCCGGCATCAATGGCTTGAGACGGCGGACACATTCCACCCCGTTCAAGCCAGTCAGGTTAATGTCCATCAATGTCACGTCCGGGCGGACTTTGGGAATGTGCGCCAGCGCTTCTTCCCCGCTCGCGTGTTCGCTCGCGCAACGGTAACCGGGGGAACTGTTGATCAGCCGCGCAAGGCTGGATCGGACCTCGCGATCATCCTCAACAATGGACACTGTTATGCTCATGCGGTGCAAGTTTACCCCCTTCCGCCATTGTGGCCAATCGCCACTATTGGCGATGACGATTGCGACGGCGCGCCGTTCAATTGTATTGTCATTTGAATCTGCGTCCCCTGTTTTGGCTCGCTTCGCACGACGCATCGGCCGCCAACCGCCATCAATCTTTTCTCCATGTTTTGCAAGCCGGCTCCCCGCGCCAGCCGATCCCCGTTAAGAGCCGTCTTGGCGGCGAGCCTGTCCACGGCGCAACCGCATCCGTTGTCTTCAATCGTCAACGTGAACCCGCGCTTCTCTACCCGCAGCCTCAGCCAGACCTCGGTGGCGCCGGAGTGTTTGACAACATTGTTCAACGCCTCCTTGACCGCCAAAAACAAATTGTAGCGCACTTCCGCTTCAACGCGCACGTTCGGCAACTCCTCCGGCACTTCCATCCGGCATCGAATCCCCGCGACTCTCAGGAAATCCTCCGCAAAAGCCGAAACATAATCGATCAACCCGTTGAACGTGTCGTGTTGCGGGTCCACCGCCCAGACAATTTCGTCCATCGCCCGCGTCAAATGCCGCGCGGAAGTGGAAATCCGTTCCAGGTGAACCGCAATCTCCCCCGGCTCGCGTCGCGCCAATTCGCTCAGCAAGGTGATCTGCGTCAGGCCTGCCCCGATGTCGTCGTGGATGTCCTGCGCGATGCGGGCGCGGTCGCGCTCAATTGCGTGCTGTTGCTCAAGTTGCGAAAGATGGCGCCGGTATTTGCGCGTAACGGCCATTCGCGCCAATGCCGCGCTCCCTCCCAAAACCGAAATACCCACCAGCGCAAGAAACCACCAGGTCTGGTAAAAATAGGGCTGCACTGTGAAAAGAAGCGTTGCTCCAGCGTCGTTCCACACGCCCTGGCTGGAACAGGCCGTGACGCGAAATTTGTAGTCGTTCGGGGGCAAATTGCCGTAATGCGCTGTCCGCCGCGTGTCCGCATCCACCCAATCGTTGTCCAGCCCGTCAATTCGAAATCGGAATCGCGTTTTGTCGGGAGCGTCAAAGCTGAGCGCGGTAAAGTCGAATTCAAATTGTTTGCGCCCGGGCGGGATGACCAGTTTGCCCGCGTTCAACGCCAGCGGCTCCCCGTCCACCCGGACTTGCTCGATCACCACCGGCGGCGGCTCTGAGTGCGCTGTCAATTCATCCGGCCTTACCGAAACGACGCCCCGGATCGTCGTAAACCAGAGCCGCCCGTCGCTGCCTTTCCAACATGCGGGTTGATAATTGTCCGCGAATTCCAGGGTGGGCAAGCCATCCAGCCGCCCGTAAGTCACGCAATCGATTGTCTTCGCCTTTCCCGCGGCGCACGCATTGAGGGCGGTCTTGCTCACGCAAAAAATGCCCCGATGCGTCCCCAGCCATAACCGATTCTCGTCATCCTCAACGATCTGGCCAATGACATCGGCATACAGTCCTTCTTTGGCGGTGAAGCGTTGGAAGCGTCCGTCCTTGAACCTCAGCAATCCCCCGCGAAATGTCCCGGCCCAAATCACCCCTTGCTTGTCGGCCAAAAGGGACAGGATCGGCTGGTCCGCGGGCGAATCATTGGGCCGGAACGCGTGCAATTGCTCCGGCTCGCACCGGTAAAGCGCGCCATCATCCGCTCCGCACCATACAGCGCCGTCGGGAGCCTGGATCACCGTCCGCACCGGCGACAACGCCATCCCGTTCGTTGGCCCAAACGTCCATCGAGCGGTCGGCGACCACCAGGACAATCCGGTTTTCGAGCCTGTCCACACGCGCCCCGCGCGGTCCGTCAAAATTGCTTTCACACCGTGCTCCTCCCAGGGCGCAGGCCCGATCTTGCCCTCCGCAAACTGGCACAAATCTTCCGCCCCGGCGCTCAACCACAATCCGCCGTCCTGTCGCGGAAAAACCGAGAAAACAAAATCGGCCGCCCGGTCATTTCCAACATTGAACCGCTTCATAATCCCGTTTTGCCACCTGCAAAGTCCGCCTCCGCCCGTCCCCATCCAAATGGCCCCGTCGCTGGTTTGGCAAACCGAGAGCGCCGAGCGCGCCGGGAGACCTTCGGTCAATCCGATGACCTGGAAATGCCGGTCCCTCAATCGCGCCAGCCCGCCGTGATCGATCCCCAGCCAGATTCCCCCGTCCCGCGCCTGGAACCACGCGCCGACACGATCGCCGGCCAACCCGTTTCGAGTTGTCAAACGTTGAAATTGTCCGCGCGGCGTGATGTGAAACACGCCGTTGCCATAATGATTGAACCAGACCCCGCCGTCCGCATCCTCGTGGGCGCCCATCTGCCGTCCGCCCGCCGTGCCGAGCAAACCTTGCCAGTCAGTTGCTTCCGCCACCCATTGCCGGCCGACTTGTTCGCGCAATCGGTCTCCGGCCAGCACCCACAACGCGCCCGCCCGCGTTGGAAACAGCAATGTCGGTTCAAAGACCGCTTCGCCATTCGTCGGGGTCATGTTCATGAAACGCCGCCCGTTCCAAAGTGCGATTTCATTTTCCGCGCCGGCCCAGATTTTCCCCCGCGTATCCAGGACCAGCGTGAGGATGCGATTCGTCAAGCCGCCGGAATTGCGCAAGTCCACGAACTTGCCGTCGATGAAACGGCAAATGCTTCCTTCACGCGTCAAGAACCAGAGGACGCCGCCGGCATCCGCAAATTGAAAGATCGGACGCGGCGAACCTTCCGTGCGCGTCGTCACACTCCAAGTTGACGATGCGCCGGAAAGGGAGCGGCGCAGGACATCGCCGAATTGCCCGACAAAGATGACTTCGTTGGAAGTCGAGAAAGCCATCTGCTCGTGCCAGTCGAAGCCGCCCTGGCCCGTTTCCTCCGCGTGAAAAATTCCGTCGCGATAACTCGTCAGCGCCCCGCGGTAATTGTTGATCCAGAGGGTTCCCGCAGTGTCCACGTAGAGGGCTTGGACGCGCGCATTGCGCAACTCCGGCGTCGTCACGGGGTCGAAGGTGACGAAGCGCATTCCGTCGAACCGGGCCAGCCCATTATAAGTGCCCACCCACAGGTAGCCGTCGGGCGTTTGGGCCACGGCGGTAACCGTGCTGTTGGGAAGGCCGTCCTCGGTGTCCCAGACATCGACGAGCGGGTCGGGCAAGGGGACTTGCGTGCGCCCAAAGCAGGCAATGGCCAGACAGGCCAACGCCGCTGAAAGAAGGGCGGACGGAATACGGGGCATTGACAAAAGCGTAAAACTTCTGGCGAGTTTTTTAAAGCCCAATTTCGATCCTGTTGGGTTTGAAAGTGACAAATACGCAAAAAAACGTCTAAAAATCCAACGGTTGGATTGTTGGGGGAAACTGGTTACACAATGGCCTGAAGTTTGTAGTTCACTCTTTGAAGCATTTCGACGATCATCGGGGCAGAACAAAGCCTGATTTTATGAGTTTAATGGATTACTTAAAAACGCAACTGCTCGAAATCATCGAGTGGCAGGACGATTCCCGCGATACCATTTCCTTCCGATACCCCGATTTGGATAAGGAGATCAAAAATGGCGCGCAATTGATCGTCCGCGAATCGCAGGTCGCCCAATTCATCTACCTGGGGCAGTTCGGCGATTCCTTCGGGCCGGGCAAACATACCCTGACCACCGATAATATCCCGATTCTTTCCACGCTCAAGGGCTGGAAATACGGGTTGCACTCCCCTTTTAAGGCGGATGTGTATTTCGTCACCACCCGGCTCTTTACGGGCAACAAGTGGGGCACGGCGAACCCGATCATGCTGCGCGATCATGATTTTGGCGTTGTTCGCGCCCGCGCCTATGGCACTTTCGATTTCCATGTGACTGATGTTAAAGTCTTTCTGAAGGAAGTTGCAGGGACGGATGACCATTTTCGGTTGGAAGAGTTTTCAGACACGATGCGGTCGCGGATTGTCAGCGTTTTTACCGAGGCGCTGGCGGTGGCGAAATTGCCGGTGCTCGATGTCGCCTCGCGTTACCAGGAACTCGGGCAGGCTTTGCTTCCGGCGATCAATCCGGCTGTCTCGACGCAATATGGAATTGAGATTTCCAACTTTGTCGTTGAAAACGTTTCCGTGCCGCCGGAGGTCGAGCAGGCGATCGACAAGCGAAGCAGCATGGCGGCGGTCGGCGACCTCAACGACTACGTGAAATTTCAGATGGCGCAATCGATTGGGAAAGGCGGGGGGGACGGGGGCGGTCTGGCAAATTCCGCGGCGCAACTGGGCGCGGGTCTTGCGATGGGACAGCAATTGGCCGCCGCTTTAAATGCGGGCCAGCAGCAGCCGGCAGCGCCCCCGGTGATTCCCGGCGCGGCCGCCGCGGTGGCAGCCGCTGGAAACCCTCAATTGCTCACGCCGGCCGATGTGGCGCAGACTTTGGGGGTCAGCGAAACCGATGTGCTGGCGACGCTTGAAAAGGGCGAGCTTAAAGGGAAAAAAATCGGCTCGGTGTGGCGTATCAGTAAAACGGCGCTGGACGAATTCCTTAAGAGCTAATGAGCGAAGTCACAGCGCAAAAGAAGTTTTCGTGCCCTTCCTGCGGCGGGGAAGCCCAGTGGAATCCGGCCAAGAAGGCGATCATTTGCCCGTTTTGCGGGACGACTTCGCCGGCGCAGGCGGAATTGAACGAGGCCGGGCAGGAAGTCATCGTCGAACATGACCTGGTGGAGGCTTTGCGCGGCATTCCGGATGAGCAGCGGGGGTGGCAGACCCAAAAAATCTCCGTCAAATGCCAGAGTTGCCAGGCTATTTCCGTTTTTGATCCCGATCGGGTGGCGCAACGGTGCGATTTTTGCGGATCGTCGGCGCTGGTGCCTTACGAGGAGACCAAGGACGCCTTTCGCCCGGAGAGCTTGCTGCCGATGAAGCTGGCGGAAGCCGCGATTCGGGATTCCATTCGCGCCTGGTATGGCAGCCGCTGGTTCGCGCCGAATAAACTCAAAGATGCGGCGCTCACCGACACGGCCAAGGGGCTCTACATTCCGTATTGGACATTCGACGCCCAAGTCCACGCCGATTGGACGGCTGAAAGCGGCTATTACTATTACGAGACGGAGCAATTCCGCGACGCCAACGGGGACACGCAAACGCGCGAGGTGCAGAAAATCCGGTGGGAACCGTCCTCCGGCGCGCTCGACCATTTTTTCAACGACGAATTGGTTCCCGCTTCGCGTGGCGTCCAGCCGGAAATGCTGCGAAAGATCGAGCCATTTCCGACGACCAGCGATTTAGTCGCTTACAATCCGGGCTTTCTCTCCGGCTGGGTGGTGGAGCGTTACCAGATAGACCTTGTGAACGCCGCCGCCGAAGCGCGTGGGGA
>DATAXU010000116.1:0-31605 GCA_036272955.1 Verrucomicrobiia bacterium | reverse complement strand
GCGAATGAGGCGGCAAATCCCGACGTCCTGAACGATGGCGGCATCGACGCCGGCGGCAATCAGCGCGCGGAGGTATTGTTCGGCGTCGGCCATTTCATCGGCGAAGACAAGCGTGTTGAAAGTCACGTAACCCTTGACGCCGCGCCGGTGGAGAAAATCCATGAGGCGGGGCAAATCCGCCTCGGTGAAATTGTTGGCGCGCATCCGGGCATTGAAGCGGTCGAGGCCGAAATAAATGGCGTCGGCGCCGTTTTCGACGGCTGCCTTGGCGCATTCCCAATCGCCGGCGGGGGCCAGCAATTCCGGCCTGCGTTGCGTGTGTTCGAGTTGTGCGCCCGGCGTCATTTGGGCCTATAGAGTATGACGAAACCGGCCATTGCGCTAGCTCGACTCCGCGCGGAGCATTTCCAGGGGAGGATATTTGAGAACGCGCCGACTCATAAAAAGCCCGACGCCGCCGGTGAGGAGCGGCACGATGACGAAAGCCAGAACAACCGGCGCCAGCGGCGGCGCGAAATGGACGTGAAACACAAATTGCGCCAGCGCCCACGCCCCGCCCAGCGCGAGGACCACGCCGGTCAACGCGGCGACAACGCCGAGGGAAAGGTATTCCACCAGGAGAATTCCAAAGACCTGGCCGCTCGCCGCGCCGAGCGTCCGCAACAGGACGCTCTCGCGCACCCGCTGAAAATGGCCGGTCACCAACGCGCTGATCAAAACGAGGATTCCTGTCAAGACTGTAAACAGCGCCATAAAGCGAATGACGAAAAACACCTTGTTCACAATCGCGTCCAGCGTTTGCACAATCATCGTCAAGTCGATTACCGAGACGTTGGGAAAGGCCTTGACCATCGCGCGCTGCAATTGGGCGGACTGCGCGCTGGTCGCCACGCGCGTGACCAGGACGTCCATTGCCGGGGCGTCTTCGAGCACGCCCAGCGGAAACAGCATGAAAAAGTTCGGCTCCATCCGCCGCCAATCCACCTCGCGCAGGCTGGCGACTTTGGTGGTGACGGGGATCCCCTGGACGTCAAACACAATTTCGTCCCCCAGCCCGACGCCCAGGTCCTTGGCGATGTCTTTTTCAATGGAAATGGGGACGACGGCGGCATTGGTCGCGCGCGGTATCCATTGGCCGGCGATGACGTGTTCGGCGCCGCGCAAGTGATCGCTGTAGGTGCTGCGGTACTCGCGGCGCAACGGCCACGAAGGGATGTGGCTTTGTTTGTCGGCGAGGAGGGATTCCACGTCGCGACCCTTGATCGATGAAATGCGCATGTTGACGAGCGGCAATTGGTCGAGCACGGGCAATTGCAGGCCGGCGACGAGGTTTGAGACAGCGGGCAACTGGCTGCGCTGAATGTCGAAGAGGATGGCGTTGGCCTGGCCCGTCCCGGTGGTGATCATCAAGTCGCCGGCCAGCATGTGCTCGATAAAAACGATGGACGTCAATAAGAAGGTGCCGACGCCGAGGGAAAAAATCAGGAGATGAGTGCGATTATTGGGACGGTGCAGCCCGGACAGGCCCTGGCGGACAACAAACGGGAGGCCGGGCCGGATTAATTTCCTGACCAGGCGCATGAGAAGGAACGCCGTCCCCGACAGCGCCGCAAAAACAAATGCCAGAGCGCCGGTGAAGCCGAGGGCCATCCGCCAATTGCGTTCCTGGCCGAGGCCGAAAGCGAACAGCGCCGCCAAAAGAATTGCGATAATGACCCATCGCAGCGGGTCGCGCGCGGATTTTGGCTCCCAGGCCACGCGCAAGGCAGCCAATGGCGAGACGCGACGGATCGCCAGCAGCGGCAGCAGCGCGAACAACAGGCAGATGCCAAAACCGATCGCCCCCGCGCGCACAACGGCGAACCAGGAAATCCTGAATTGAAAATCAAACGGGATGAACGAGGCGAGCGCCCGCGGCAGCGCGCTTTGAATGAGCGCTCCCAACAGCGCGCCTGAGATCGCCCCAGCCAGCCCGAGTGCGATCCCTTGCGCCAGATAGACGGCAAACGTTTGCGCGACGGGAGCGCCGAGACAGCGCAAAATGGCGGCGGTCGGGAGTTTTTGTTTGACGTGAGTGTGGATGGCGCCGGCAACGCCAATGCCGCCCAGCAGGAGCGCGATCAATCCGCCCAGGTTCAGGAAGTGGTACAGGTTTTCCATCGCCCGGCCCAGGTCCTGTTTTCGTTTTTCGACGGTTTCGCTCGAGAGGCGGAATTTGTCCAATCGCGGGTCAATCGACTTGACAAGTTTTTCCACGTTCGTTCCCGGCGGAAACTTGAAGAAAACCGTGTAGCGCGCGAGCGTTCCCTTCCCGCCCAGGCCGGTGGCGGGCATGTCCGCCATGGGCAGGTAAACGCGGGGGGAGATCAGCGCGAGCGCGGCGCTTTCGCCGGGAACTTTGCGCAACGCGCCGACAATCGGCACGGCCAGTTTCCCGATGCGCACGGTCTCGCCGACCTTTGCGTCGAACTGGATCAGGAGGTTTTCCTCGACGAGCGCGCCGGCGCCGCGCTTGAACTCCTCGACGGCGGAGGGCGGCTCGGTTTCAAATTTGCCGTAGAATGGAAATCCGCCGCTCAACGCGCGCACCTGCGCCAGGCGCGTGCCGTCGCCGGAAGGAAAATAGGCCATGGAATTAAAGGCGATCTGGCGGGCCTGCTCGCCGCCGAGTTGCGCGAAGAGATGCTCCTCGTTTGTCGAGAATGGCTGGCGGGACGAAATGGAAAGATCGGCGCCGAGGAGCGTTTTGGCCTGTTCCTCGACGGCGCGTTCCATGTTGACGCCGAACGAACCGATCGCCGCGAGCGCGGCCACTCCGAGAACGATGGAGAGCGAAAATAAAAGCAGCCGGCCGCGGTTGGACCGGCAATCGCGCCAGCACATCCGCCACGTCCACGGGCGAAATAAATGTTTGACAACGTCGCTCATGATTCGGGCACGAGCGCGCCCGCTTTGAGCCGGATGACGCGGCCGGCGCGCTCCGCCAATTCGGAATCGTGCGTGACGATGACGAGCGTGGTGCCGAAGGCGGCGTTGAGGGCGAAAAGATTGTCGATCACCAGGCGGCCGGTTTCGGTGTCGAGGTTGCCGGTTGGTTCGTCGGCGAAAAGAATTTTGGGTTGATTGATGAAAGCGCGGGCGAGAGCGGCGCGCTGTTGTTCGCCGCCGGACAATTGCGACGGGTAATGGGACAATCGCCCGCCGAGGCCGACGTGATCCAGCAATTCGCGGGCTTTGGCGAGCGTGGCCGGGCCGCCGTCGCCGCGCAGTTCCATGGGCACCATGACGTTTTCCAAAGCGGTCAGCGTGGGGATCAATTGGAAACTTTGAAAAACGAAGCCGATGCTTTCGGAGCGTACGCGGGCGCGGCCATTTTCATCCAGCGAGGCGAGGTCCGTGCCGTCCAGCAGAACGTGGCCTTCGGTGGGTTGGTCGAGCCCAGCGCACAATCCGAGCAGGGTGGTTTTTCCGCTGCCGGAAGGCCCCACAATCGCGCAGGTCGAACCGAAGGAGATGGTGAAATCGATGTCTTTGACGACGGTCAGCGAACCGTAAGTTTTGGTCAGATGCCGGACTTCGAGAATCGTTTTCGCGGCGGCCTCCTTGCGCAGGTCTGATAACTGGTTCACCATTGGATATGAATGATGCCAGAGTGATTTTGGGGAAAGCGATATTATTGGCGTTGTCGCTGTTGGTCACGACGGCGTCGGTGGCGTCGGCGGAGACGCGGAAAACCGTGGTGGTGCTGGGGGACAGCCTGGCCGCGGGCTACGGGGTGGAACCGGAGGAGGCGTATCCGGCGTTGTTGCAGGAAAAAATCAAGGCGGCGGGGCTGCCGTTCAAAATTGTTCCGGCGGGCGTCAGCGGAGATACGACGGCGGATGGATTGGGGCGTTTGGATTGGCTGCTGAAACGGAAGGTGGATGTGCTGATCGTCGAATTGGGCGGTAACGACGGGTTGCGCGGCATTCCGATTGCGACGATTGAGGCCAACCTCCAGGCGATCATTGATCGCGCGCGAAAAAAATATCCGGACGTCAAAATAATTATCGCCGGGATGAGAATGCCGCCGAATCTCGGGGCGGATTACGTGGACGCGTATGCGAAAGTATTTCCGGAAATCGCGGCGAGGAACCACGTGGCGCTGGTGCCGTTTTTGTTGCAGGACGTGGGTGGCGAAGTGACGCTCAACCAGGCGGATGGGATTCATCCGACGCCAGCGGGCCACAAGATTGTGGCGGAAAATGTTTGGAAAGTGTTGAAGCCGATTTTGGAGTCCCTGCCGTAAGCCAAAAAACCGTAAGCCTTGTCCCTGGCGGGAAAACGTCTATGGTAGTGGCGTGCCAGGCCTTATTGCCATTGTCGGACGTCCAAATGTCGGGAAATCCGCGCTGTTTAATCGCATCGCGGGCAAACGTATTGCGATTGTGCATGACCAGCCGGGCGTGACGCGCGACCGCGTGACGGCGGAGGTGGAATGGCATGGGCGTCCTTTTACGTTGGTGGATACCGGCGGGATCGGGCTTGTCCACGGGGAAAAGGCCGCCGACGTAATCACCGAGGCCGCCTTCCAACAAGTGGAGTTGGCCATCGAGGCCGCCCACGTCATCATACTGGTTGTCAATATCCGCGAAGGCGTCGTGCCGCTGGACCGGGAAGTCGCGCAACGGCTGCGGCGGTCCGGCAAGAAGGTGCTCGTGGCTGTCAATAAGACGGATAACGACCGCGACGACGTCGGGGCGGGCGAATTTTCCGAACTGGGGTTCGACGCGATTTTTCCTGTAAGCGCAATTCATCAACGGGGAATCGACGCGCTCATGGATGCGGCGCTGGCCCTTCTGCCGGCGGAAGTCGCCAGGGCTTTCTCCGCCGCCGTTGAGGAACCGGCGCTGAAGCTGGCGATTGTCGGGCGGCCGAATGTCGGCAAGTCATCGCTCATCAACGCGCTGACGCAATCGAAGCGGGTCATTGTGACCGCAATCCCCGGAACCACGCGCGATTCGGTGGATGTTCCATTTACCGTGGAAACCGAGGGAGTGCGGCAGAATTATATCCTGATTGATACGGCGGGGGTGCGCCAGCGGGGGCGCGTGGACGATTCCGTTGAGTTTTTCAGCGTCAAACGGACGGAAGATTCGATTGCGCGGTGCGACATTGTCATATTCGTGCTGGACGCCGAGGCCGGGATTGTGATGCAGGACAAGAAGGTGGCGGACAAAATCATCGAGCAGCGCAAGGCATGCATTGTGGTGGTCAACAAATGGGACCTTGTCGCGGGCGAGTTGGAGACAGGGCGGAGGGAATTCAACCTGAAAAAGTCAGGCCCACATCGCGAAGGACAAGCCAAGCCGCTGACTTCGCTGTCGGAATTTGGCGAATGGGTGCGCGAGAAGCTTTTTTTCCTCGATTATGCGCCCGTGATTTTTACTTCGGCCCTTTCGGGCTTCCACCTGGAGCGGTTGCTGGAATCGGTCCGGTATGTCGCCTCACAATTGCGCCAGAAAATCCCCACCGCGATCCTCAACCGCACTCTCCACGACGCCATCGAACGCCGCCAACCGGTCAGTTCCGCAGGGCATCGGCTGAAGTTTTTTTATTCGACTCAGATCAAGTCCTCCCCGCCGATGTTCCTGTTATTCGTCAACCGGTCGGATTTGTTTTCAGACCGATACAAAAAGTACCTCGGCGACGAGATGCGCAAGGCCTTTGGATACGAGGGTTGCCCGATTATTCTGGCATCGCGGGAAAGGGAAAAAACCATCGAGCCGATACGTAAGCCGACGCGCAAGGCGCACAACAAAAGGGGGTTGCAAGACAAAAGGCGAACTCGGAAACGCTTTTGAGCGGCCAAAACCATTCGAGAGCAGGGGTCAAAGAGCAGCGGTCTGACCCTTTGACCCCTTTAACCTTGATCGGTTTGGAGAGGCGGGAGATGCTTGGAGCTAATACTAGAATAAGTTTTGATGCATTCTTTTCGAAAATGAAATAAAGACTTGAACGGATATTGCCGTCCCTGCAACACTATGAGTGTTGTTAACCCTTATATCTTGAAGCCGAGCGGCATCGTCGCGTGGGCCGCTGGTTCGTCCCCCACGGGATCGTGATTTGGCTTGGTCGCATGGCGCGTTGCCATGGCACATTCGGATTCAGCAGTTTTGCGGGGGGGAGCTTCAATTGGCGGTGAGTCAAAGCGACTGGATTTGGAGTCGTGCGAATCTTGGCGCCAACGGAAACCGGAATCCCGCTGTCCCAATAATTACTTCAAACATCCTACTATGAAAAAGAACCGCTCCAACGATCCAACGTCCGGCTGCGGCCGGAGTTTCGCCGACATCTTTGGCCCCGTTTTGCTCCGACTTGCGGTTGCAGCCGCATTATTTGCGGCAGCATTGTCCGCGTCAGCCGGGAATTTCAGCTCCAGTTTTAATTCAGGGCTTCCGAGTGGCACCGCTGTTTTCGGGAACTCGTCGGTGGTCGCCACCGGTGGCTTCACCAACAGCGGCTACTTGCAGTTGACGCCGGCTGTGCTGTCGCAATCGGGTTCGTTCGTCATCACCAGTGACCTGGACAATGGCAACCCCGTTTACGGTTTTGACGCCGAATTCAAGGCATTCATCGGCGGCGGCACGGGTGCCAACGGTTTCGGCTTCGACTTTGGGGCGCTGCCCTCGGCCGTATTTACCGAAGCCGGCCCTGGCAATGGACTCGCGGTCACGTTCCGAACCTATAGTGACGACCCGAGCGAGATCATCGGCATTGATATTTACTCTTACGGCTCGATCATTGCTTCGCAACCTTTTGCCAACCTTCGCATGGATGCCTGGGTGGATGTCAGCGTGCAATTGCATCCAGACGGGACGTTGGATGTCTGGTACGACAACTTTCACGCCTACTCCAATTACAACATCGGTTTCAGCGGGCCTTTCACGGGAAATCTCTTTGGCTTCGGCTCGCGGACCGGCGGTTTGGACGACAACCAGGGCGTCGATAATCTCACCATCCAAACGATCACAAATCAGGCTCCATTCATCAGCGATTTTTATCCATTCGGCGACAGCGTGCGACCGGACTCTCCGATCGGATTCCTCCTCACCGATAACAGCACCCAAGTGAGCACGAATACAATCACCATGGATCTGGACGGTTCACCAGTGGTTCCGACAGTGAACTATACGGCTCCGCAAACCACGATTTCGTACACTCCTTCAAGTTATTTCGCGGCCGGCTCAACGCACACGGTCAGCCTGTCCTACGCGGACAATTCCAGCCCCACACCGATTACCAACACCTACCAATATAATTTTACGGTGGCCAGCTTTGTTACCCTGACCAACCCAGTGTCGCCAGCATTGGTCAGCAGCAATCCGGGCTTCGACCTCCAAATCAGCCAGATTGGCGCCGACCTTGGCCCGACACTGCAGCGCGCCGCCGCCCAACTGGGCAATCAACTTATTGATCCCTCCACCGGTCTTCCCTATGCCAATCTGGCCACTGTTACCAATTATGCAGAACCGAACGTCATCAACTACTCGACCGCGGGTTATCAAGGCGATTTCCCCACCGAACCGCCGGACTCCATTCCAGGACTCCCCGGCATCGATGGCGGGGATACCAATGCCGCCATAGGCGTGGTGACGTATCTCTATCTTCCGGCGGGCTTCTACACCCTCGGCGTGAATAGTTCAGACGGCTTCGGCCTTACGGAAGCGACCACGCCGGACGTGTTTGCCATTGAGCCCATAGAGTATAACGGCATCCGCGCCCCAGCCGACACCACATGGTCTTTCGAGGTGGCAAACGCGGGTTATTACCCGTTCCGCATCCTTTATTTCATCGGCGGCATTGAGTTGGTCAACCCAACCGCAGACAACCCAAGCCTTGAATTCTTTTCAGTGGGTGTCTTCGGCAACGAGACCTTGATTAATGACAGCAGCACGCTGGGATACATTGCGGCCTATACTCCAGCGGCAACTCTTCCTTACATTAGTTCTGTCACTCCCGCGGCCGGCAGCACGGGCGTTCCTTACAACACAACCATCGGCGTGACGCTCGTCAACGGCAGCATTACCGTCCAAACTGGCACGATAAAGCTGTGGTTGAATGGCGCCGCGGTTACCCCCACCTTATCCAGCGCCGCCGGTGTCACAACCGTCAGTTACCAGCCCGCCAATCTGCCGCTTAATTCGAGCAATCTGGTGCAAATCGCCTTTACCGACAGCCAGTCCAACCAGCGGACAAACCAGTGGTCCTTCGTCGTGGAGAATATCCTCCAGCAACTTTGGACCATTCCCCCGAACTCAGCCACCAACGCGACGTGGGCTGAATGGGTTACCAGCGGCAGCACTGAACGCGGACTGGCCTATAATCCGAAGACCGGCCACGTTCTTCTCGCCAGCCGTTCAGGGATCGCCGGGGGCCCGGCTGCAACGGGCGGCGTGGGCATCCTCGACGGCGACACCGGGGCCTTCCTTGGCACAATGGATGTCAGCCAAAGCGCTGTTGGCGTCGGCACCTACCATCTTAACATGATTAGCGTGGCCGAGGACGGCGTTATTTACGCCTGCAACCTCACGACCAGCTCTGGAGTCGCCTTTGAGATCTTCCGTTGGCAGAACGAGACAGCGCCGCAGGAAGTTGTTTGGAACCAGAACCCACTTGGTGGCGCCACTCGATGCGGAGACGATTTCCGCGTTGTGGGGTCCGGCGCCGGCACGGAGATCATCGCCAACGGGAACACAACCTCGGACACCATGCCCATTTTCACCACAGCAGACGGCACGAACTTTAGCGGGGTGGCCGACACTGTGAGTGGTTTGGCTACGTTGGGCAGCGGCAACTATTTTCGCCTTGGCCTGGCCTTTGGCTGCGGGAACAGCTTTTACGGGCAGAATCTCGGCTACCCGACGGTGGATTGCACCTTTGGCGAACCGCCTTCGACCTCCAGCTCTCTCTCGGAGTCTTATCCTATTTCAGCCTACGATGGCACACTCAGCATAGGACCGATTGGCGTGGACATCGCCAATCAGCGTTTGATCGGCGACGAAACCTCTGGAGGCAGCGGCACAACCCACTCCATGAATTTGTACGACATCAGCCGGTTTGCGACAACAGGGACCAATTTACCCATTGACCATAAAACCTTTGCCACCTCCACTGGCAGCTTCGGCACCGGTTCGGTGGATTTCACGCCGGATGGCACCCGCGTTTACACCTTGGATACGGCCAACGGCATCATCGCCTTCAGCTTGAGCCCGAATGTGGCCGCACCCAGCATCTGCGCCCAACCGCAAACCAGTATTCTGCCGAGTCTTGGGACGGTTGGTTTCATGGATGTAAGGGCCATCGGCGCTCCGCAGACCTTTCAATGGCACTTTAACACCAGTGCGTCCTCGCCGGGGGCGGCGATTCTCAACGCCACTAACCGGACGCTCGACATATACAACGTCCAGACGAATTCGTTAGGCTACTACAGCGTAGTCATCTCGAATGCCACTTTGCTGACCAGCGTGACGAGTTCCCCGGCCCTGCTTGATACGCAGGTGACGATTACGAGCGAGCCTGGCAGCCAGGAGGTTTCGCCCGGCGATTCGGCTACCTTCATGGTGGCTGCCAGCGGCGGATTGCCGCCTTACCATTATCAGTGGGCCCTCGATGGCATAAACGTCGGGCCAAGTTCATCCTCCTATACAGTCAATAATACCCAATCATCCAATTGCGGCAATTATACCGTCGTCGTTGCCGATGCGCTCGGCCAAGCCGTCACCAGCAGCACGGCTGTCCTGAGCGAGACAGGAGCCCCTCAGATTACTTCGGACATCCAACCCAGTTCGTTGTCGCTGCCTGTTGGGAACACGGCAGTGTTCTCGGTGAGCGCGTCGGGACCCGGGACATTGACCTACCAATGGCTCATGAATGGTTCGAAGCTGACGGACAACAGCCGCATCAGCGGTTCGCTGACCAGCACATTGACTATCGCGAATGCTCAATTGTCGGATTCGGGCGTTTACCAGCTCATGATCTCTAATAGCGTCGGCTATATTTATAGCTCGGCGGCAACACTCAATGTCACCTTGATCAGCTTCAACAACGGCTTTGGATGGACGGCCAATGGCAACGCCATCATATCCAACGGCGCTCTTTCACTCACGCAAGGTACCACCAGCGAAAACAGCAGCGCCTTCCTGGATGAACTGGTGGATGTGATCGCGTTTCGTGCTTCGTGGATCTATCAGGATATCGGCGGGGGCGGGGCGGACGGCACGGCATTTGTCGTGCAAAACTCGTCGTCGGGCACTTCCGCCCTGGGCGCGGCCGGGGGCGCGCTGGGCTACGGCGGCATCACCGAAAGTGTGGCGCTTGATTTCAATATTTTCGTCAATAACACGGTCGGAATGTCCCTTGCCACCAACGGGAACACTGGTTTGCCTTATACGCCGACCACGCCGGTCAATATCGCCGGCGGCGACCCGATCGGCGTCTCTGTCGAGTACCTCAACGGCATTATGAGCGTGACGCTGAGGGACACTGTGAGCGAGGCTGCGTTCTCCACCAATATCAGCGTCAACGTGACGAACGACGTCGGAGGCAGCACCGCCTACGTTGGCTTCACCGGGGCCGCCGGAGGAGTGGCTTCATCGCAAACCGTGAGTGACTTCGTCTTTACCAGCCTGCCGGCGGTAGGGGTGCAAAACGCGGGGGGCGGCACGCTCGTCATCACCTGGCCCATCGGGACGCCCGGTTTGTTGTTGCAGCAAAACTCCACATTGAGCCAATCCGGCTGGATCGACACGACCAACGTGCCCACGGTGGTCAATGGTCAAAATCAAGTCGCGGTATCGCCGTCGGGGAAAACTCAGTTTTACCGGCTGAACACCCAATAGTCGCATTTTGAACCGGCGCGGGGAGGAGATTTGATCTTCTCCCCGTTTTCCTTTGGTATGATGCACGTCACCACCACTTCCACCTTCCAAACCCTTATGCATTCATCGCACTTGAACCCAGATACAGCGGATGCCGCTGCCATTGCGGTCTGTTGGGACGAATTATTTCTGCTGCGCCACGACCTTTGCGCATCGAATCGCGGCTCGTCTGAGGAGGGCACGCCAACTCATTGAGCGCGAAATTAAGACAGAGGAGAAGCACTCATGAGTCAACAAAATGATGCAAAAACCCGGTCTGACTCCTGCTACCCCTGCTAGTTCTGGCGTCGCGGGAAATGGAAAAAACCATCGAGCCTGTACGCAAGCCGCACAACAAAAAGGTATTGCAAGACAAAAGACGGACTCGGAAACGCAGCAAAAGTTAAGAACTCGTTTTCAATCTCTTTTCGACCGTGACTTGGTTTCCGGCAGTCGCGGCTTTCGACGGAATCCAAATTTCGCCTTTCGATTCGGCTCGCATGTTACGCTCGAAAAGTGGCAGATTATCCCCGGCGAAGAATGTCGTGTCGTTCCACGATGACTAAACAAGTCGTTTTTATCAGTAGCGTTCAGAAGGAGCTTCAGCCCGAACGTCGGGCACTTGCTGATTTCGTCAAGGGCGATCCACCGCTGCTGCGGTACTTCTCTGCCTTTCTTTTCGAGGATTTGCCCGCAACAAGCCGACGGGCCGACGATCTATATCTGGATCAAATAAATAGGTGCGCTATTTATCTGGGCGTCTTTGGAAACGAGTACGGCCCAGAGGACTCAGAAGGCTTTTCGGCAACTGAACGTGAATTCCGACGAGCCACGCAACGGCAAAAGTTTCGATTGATTTTCGTCAAAGGCAGCGACGATTCCAAGCGACACCCAAAGATGATGAAACTGGTTCGCGATGCCAGCGGTCAATTGGTTCGGCGGCGATTCAGCGGGATTCCCGATCTTTTGGCACAATTCTATGCCAGCATGGTCCAACATGTCGAAGAACTGGGTTTGCTTCGCACAGTTCCATTTGACACGGCCGTGTGCGCTCGCGCTTCAGTACGAGATTTATCGCCGGAAAAGCTAATCTAAGGTGGTTCCTTGCACGAGCACGCCAGGAGCGGCAGTACGCGCTGTCAGAAAACACGCCGATGAAAAGGGCTCTCGAACATCTCAATCTGCTGACGGACGATCAACCGTCTCATGCTGCGATTCTCCTCTTTTGGCAACAATCCGCAACGATTTCTGCCAACGACGGAGGTCAAGTGCTTGCATTTTCACGGCACCGAAATCCGCAAGCCGGTTCCGTCATATCAGATTTACAAAGGAACCTTGTTCGAGATGGTGGACGCGGCGGTGGATTTTGTAATGTCTAAGCTGGACAGAAGGGTTGGAACACGCGAGCACGGTCCGCAAGCGCCAGTCAAATATGGATTGCCCAAACAAGCAGTAGCCGAGGCCGTCGTCAACGCGGTTGCGCACCGGAATTATGATTCCAATGCCGCAGTTCAGGTCATGCTATTCAGCGACCGTCTGGAAGTGTGGAATCCGGGCGAACTTCCGCCATCTCTCACGCTCGATCAATTACGGGTGCCGCACCCTTCCATTCCTCGCAATCCGCTTATCAGCGATCCACTGTTTCTCGCGCACTATGTGGAGCGGGCTGGCACTGGCACTCTGGATATGATCGCGATGTGCCGCGATGCGGGCCTGCCCGAGCCTGAGTTTCGGCAAGACGGCAGCCAATTCGTGATGACATTGTGGCGGGATTGGATAACAGAATCAGCATTGACAGCGTTTAGCCTCAGCGAGCGACAGATGAGTGTGGTTCGTTTTGTCAAAACGAATGTGCGTATTTCCAGCGCAGTATTCCAGAAGATGTTTGGGGTCGCCAAACGGACTGCTCATCGCGATCTGTCAGAATTGGTTCGCAAGGGAATTCTCGCAAAGATCGGTACTACCGGCAAAGGCACGTTCTACGTTCTGGGCAAAGGGGCCACAAAGAGGCCAAAGGGGCCATAACGGTCAAGGTACTTTGCCTTTCGCCACAGCATTTCATTCATATGGGTGTTCGCGCTCAGGCTTGAAACTTTTACGAATCGGCCTCACGTCCTGGCCGAGCGGCTTGATTTCGCCTGGTCGGATAACAGGACGTTATTCCTGGCCCTTCCCACCTTGGTCCCGTTTTTCTCGTTGGCAGATTCAGGCTTTGGATGCCCAGGAAATGCTTTGTCGCAAATTGTCCCGCAGGGCGACGAATGTAAACCAAACAAAGACCAGGTTGCCAAGGGCAATGCCTGAATATACCAGACTCGGACCAGCGCCCGCCGGCAGCGTAAGAAATGCCAGCAACGACACGCCGAAAATCGGGCCTGCCAGAATCAGCAGCCATGTGCAGGCAGTCGCCACCACAATGTTCCGAAGGCGAAGGGCGCAAAAGGTCGCGAAAATCGGCAGGGTAAAATAGGCGGCCAATAACGTACATTCCACATCAGACCAGTACAAATTCACGTGTCCTCCCAGGTCGATGGAACCGGAATACAAATTGTCGTGCCACCAAACCGTCTCTTCCTCCATAAGGCACCACAGGGCCATCAGCAGCACGGTTGGAAGGAATCGCTTCCAGAGGCCAAGAACACGGCCGAAGATAATTTCATCGACGGAAATGGGAGTGACCAAAAGCAATTCCAGTGCGCCATTTTTCTTTTCCTGATAGAATCCGTTGACTCCCGCGTAGGTGTAAACCGCGGCCAACACAACCAGCAGCCTTAATTCCCACTGCGCGAGCATACTGGAATTGGCTCCGTTTGTAACACAACATCCAAGCGCCACAAAGACGAGGCACATTGCCCAGGTCGTCGTCCTGGCTTTCCACGAATATTGCTGAAGCCAGTAAACAGGGTTCCATTCGAGCGCCTTTCGCATCTTGCGCGCGAAGGACCGTTTGAAAATCGGCGAACAGTAGCGTTTTACCCAATTCTCCTGGCGCTGGGAAGGCAACCGGTCCTTCCATCTTCGATTCACGCAATACCCCGCAAAACGGATCGCCGCCCAGAGGATGAGTGACGCGACCAGAAAAGATTCCAGCAGGTAGGACGGAGCGATTTTTGCAGTGCCCGCCCCCGCGGTTGTGATGGCTACGATTGCGCCGAACCGAAGAGGGCGATTCAGTGCAGCGTAATATGGCAAGCCAGCTTGATTAAAACCGCTAACGATTACAGGCGCCGCAAATCGTGACGTTCCGGGCGGAAAAAAGCGGGTACGAACAATTACGCCGCCGGTATGCCTCGCCAGCCACCACGGGTATTGCGTAGGAACAAAACAGAGCAGCGCCGCGAATACATAGGCCAGCACAAATGCCGCATCTCTCCTTTGTGCGATTGAAGTGGCCACCATTCCGGCTGCGAGCGCCAGCATTCCCGCGCAAAGTTCCTGGCAAAGACAGTTGAAAACTTCCGGCCAACCAACGCCGCCCATCAAAAACGGAATCGTTAGAACGGGCACGACGGAAAGCCATAAAGTCAGCGCCTTGAGTGTTTGGGCCAGGATTTTTCCAACGACAATTTGCCAGGCTCGCAACGGCGTTAGGAACAGAAGCCCCAGGGTTTCTTCACGCCGCTCGCGCGAAATGGAGTCGGCGGTGAGAGCGGGAACCACCAGAAAAATCAACGCCATGATGAGGCGGTGTAAATCGTGGAAGAGAAGCGGGCCGACGACCGATTCCGGGAAGTTCCATGCGCTGGAGCAAAAAATGCACGCCGCGCCGAAACCCGCGGCGACCCTCAGCCAATGGCTCAGCGGGCGCCGCGCCGTCACGCGCAATTCGCGCTGCACCACTGGCCAGATTCCGGCGCTGAACATCGAAGTTCTCCGTGATTATCGCCTTTTGGGTCGAGTCCTGGAGCACTTGGAACGTTGCTCTCGAGGTTAGGCACGGTCAATGGGCAATTTGGGTTGGAGGCGCGGAGAACACGTATGCCACTCGTCACTGCGATAACTGTGTACGATAAAAGGCCGCAGGGAAGCTGTTCATGTTGGTAAAACGCACGTATCCCGCCGTGGCGGCGCTGTTGGTGAATGCTGCGTTCGTTGATTGAGGCATCCACTGGATGGGTGGAGAAAGATTGGTGGCCAAGTCAAGCACATAGTTCGAACCGGGAGTTCCCAGAAAGAGAAGGACATTTGTGGAGGCGCCCATGTTTGCGAAAGAGAGCTGATCTGGAGTTGGCCCATCGATGAGAATCTTATCGAGGCTGTCGGCAAAGCCTCCGACGATATCGGCCACGCCGCCTACATAGAGGTTCTCCAAGTCTGTGGAACCAATAGCCTTTGCCGCCAATGAGTTATCCAGGGCAATAACGAGAGTATCGTCATCCCATGGTATTCCTGACCCAATTGCGGACCAGGAGGTTCCATTCCACTCGGCAATATACAAGGCGGAGACGCCGCCGGCATTTGTAAAGGTTCCCCCCGCGTAAAGATTGCCAGTATTGTCAAACGCCAGGCAGGTAACCTCGTCGTTCATTCCGCAGCCCAGATTCGTCCAGGAACTCCCATTCCATTCAGCGATGTAGTTGGCGCTAACGCTCCCCGCGTTGGTAAAATATCCGCTCACATAAAGATTACTGGCGGCATCGAATGCGAGGGCGTCCACATGCCCACTTATTCCGTCGCCGAGAGTTGACCAATTTGTGCCGTTCCACTTCGCGATGTTGTTGGCAGGAACCCCGCCTATCGTCGAAAATTCACCGCCTGCGTAGAGGTTTGAGGAACTATCAACGGTCAAGGCAAAAACCGCGCCAAATTCAAACCCGCCGCCCACTGCGGACCATGTAGAACCATTCCATTTCACAATGCCATTCGAGGGTTGCGCCCCGAACGAATCGCATCCTTCATACAAATTTCCCGCCTTATCAAAAAGCAACGCATAACCAATATCCGGACCGCTGAACTCTGACCATGTGTTCCCGTTCCATTTCGCGAGAAAAGGAAAAGTTCCCACAGCGTAAAGATTTCCGGAAGGGTCGAAAGCCAAGGCATACACGTTGTTATTGGCTCCAGGGACACCGAGGGCCGACCAAGACGTGCCGTTCCATTCCGCAACTTGTGAAAGTGGGTTGGGGCCGCCATAGTAGCCCAGGTAAAACTTTCCGCCGGCGTAAACATTTCCGTTCGTGTCGATCGCAATCGTAGAGACGTCTCCATTGATACCCTGTGGCCCGCCGTCAATGGCAACCCAATTGGCGCCGGTAATCGGCCCGGCGGTGGCGGTCAAAGCCGACAGCATTACGAGACAACATGCGGGCGGGCTAAAGCCCAAAGCGGTAAAAAAATGACGCTTAAAGAGAGAAACAAACCCAAATGTATAATCCTTGGCATTCATACGTAGCGTAGGTCGGCGCTTGAACCGACCCTAGCCGCAACTGCTTCAATGTCAAGGGAAAATGACCGCGTCTTTTAGGCAGGTTCGACTTTATTCAGAACCGAAAATATCGTCTCTGGAATTCTCCTTCGTATCCATATACCCCCAAGCCACACGTCACAAACAGACGTAAGACACAAAAGTCGAAATCAAAAAAACGCGCTTGACAGATGGATTCGGTTCATGTGATTGTCTGGACAAACGAAGATCCCTTTGCATTCATTATGAACAATAAACCCGTCTCACTTTGTGCGGTAGGCTTTATGGCATTGCTCGCCGTGTCCGCAGCGGCGCAATCCCCTTATTTCACGGCGATAACGAATCTCAACCCGGTGGGCTACTGGCCGATGCACGAACTGGAGGCGGCGGCGCCGGGCGACTTCGAAACGAATTACGGCTCCCTGGGACTCCTGGGCACCGGATTTTACGCCGATTGGGCCAGTGGCGCCAATACGGGTGCAATCCAACATCAGGTTGCCGGGCCGTTGAATAACCCGGCTGACTTCGCCACGTTTTTTGACGGGACCGGTCTCCAAACGGGCGGCTACAGCAACGCCATGTTTGTTCCCCACACCTCGCCGTTATCCACTTTGAATCCGCCCTTCTCGGTCGAATGCTGGTTTTACTCCACTCTCAGCCAGCATGGATATATTTGGAGCCAGGAGGGCTATGAGGGCCTGAATGCCGGGCCCAGTATTGGCGCTGGCGGCGTGGGTGGCGGCGGCAAGGTTTGCGGGATGCAGATGTTTTTCGGGCCGGCCCAAAACTCAATTCAATATTACGACAACAGCTCGGCTGTAAACGCCTTTAATATAAATGACGTCAATAATGCGTGGCAGCATTTCGTTGTCACTTGTGATGCTGGCACGAACGTCAGTTACTTCGTTGACGGCGTCCAATCCGGCGCTTCCCATGCGCTTTCCGGCTTGTATAGTCCCGATTATTGGACGCCGTTTGAATTGGGCAATGGCCGGGGTAACGGGCGCGGCATCCAAGGCTACATCGCCGAAGTTGCCATTTACACCAATGTAATACCCGACATCGGCACGCATTACTCCGACTCCCAAACCGGGACCAACGGCGCGTATGTGGCGGATGTCATGGCTGATAATCCGGTGGTTTATTTGCGAATGGATGGTCCCACCTACACTCCGCCGTCAATGGCGACGTGGCCTGTGTTGACAAATTTTGGAAGCGTGGCGATCAACGGCGCCTATACCCCCGGCACGATGCCTGGCATTGTGCAGGGTCCGAACAACGCCGGCGGGTCATTCGATGGATTGGCCGTTGACGCCAATGTCCCTCAATTAAGCGGCGTGAGCAGCTTTGCCGACGCCGGCTATGCGACGGCGTATAACCCGACCGGCCCGGTGCCATTCTCCGTGGTCGCCATGTTCCGGGGCAATCCCGCCGACAATCGCACCGAAACGATCGTAGGCCACTCGACCAATTCCTGGGCCATTAACCTCACCACTCTGGGCAAGCTCGAATGCCAGATCGGAACCAATACGGCCAGCACGGTGATATCGGCGGGAACTTACAATGACGGCAATTGGCATCAAGCGGTCGAAGTTTACGCGCCGGGTTCGGCTCCGACAGCCAATGGCACCAACTCCCTGTATGTGGACGGCGTGCTGGACACTTCAGTGAGCACGGTGAGCACCAACGGATTCGGTCCTGGAACGAATCTGGATGTGATGATCGGCACTGACCCGCAATATACGAACACCCCGGTCGGAGTTGGCCGGCAATTTTCAGGGCAGGTCTGCGAAGTGGCGATATTTGGCCGCGCGCTCACGGTCGCCCAGGTTCAGGCTCTTTACAACGTCAGCGGCGTGCCGCCTTTCATCACGCAGCAGCCTGTGTCAGGTACGGTAAATCTCAACGAGGCTTTCACCAACACCGTCGTGGCCGCTGGCGGCGTGCTGGGCTATCAATGGTACGAGAACGGCGTCGTGCTCAGCAACCAGACCACCAGCAGTTTGATTTTGAACCCGGTCGTGGCCGGCGATAACAGCGCAGACTACTACGTGGTGGTGAGTAATAGTTATATCTCCGTCACCAGCGCGGTGGTAAGTCTGACGGTCAACTCCGGCGCAACAATCCTCGGCCAAACACCGACTACTCTCGAAGTCTTCGCCGGTACTTCTCCCACGCTCTTTATGAACGCCGCCGGCACAGGAACCCTTCAATTCCAATGGACCAGCAATGGCAGCGTCATCAGTGGCGCCAGCAGCTCATCCTACACGGTCCCCAGCCTGACATCCGGCGCCACCTATGGCGGCAGTGCCTACAACGCCTACGGAACCAATCCCATCAGCCCGGTGACAGTGACCGTTCTGCCGGATCCGAGCGCGCCTTATCCTCTGGCTGTGCTCGCGAGCCATCCGATGGATTACTGGCGGCTGGATGAATCCAGCGGCAGCCCGGTGGGATATGATTACACCGGCGGCAACAACGGCACTTATACGAACGCGAACCTGGGCAATTCGGGATATTCCAGCCAATTCACGCCGCAATCGGACCCGGGCGAGACATCGGTTGACTTTGGAAATTCGACAACCAATAACAGTTACCTGGGAATGGTTCCAACATTTGTGAATTTTGGCGCTCCCAGCAATACCAGCGCGGAATTCTCAGTGGAGGCGTGGATTCATCCCAATGGCGCCGCACCCGATGGCGCGGGTCTTGTCTCCCTTGGCTACGGCAATGGAGGCGAACAATTCTGCCTGGATCTGGTCACCGCCAACAACGACCTCAGCTTCTTCGTCCGCGACGCCGGCGGAACGGCGTTCACCGCCAAAACCACCTTCACGCCGGCGGACGGGATTTGGCACCATGTGACAGGGGTGTGCGACGAAGCCAATGGTTTTATTTATCTGTATGCGGACGGGCAATTGATTGCGTCCAACGTCGTGCCGGTCGGCGGCGGAATTTTGGCTTCGACCAATTCGCTGGTCATTGGGTCGCGCCAGGAAGGGCTTGACACGCAATTCGACGATCAGATCTCAGGCGGGATGGATGATGTGGCGCTCTACGACTACGCCCTGTCTGCCAGCGAGGTGCAGGCGCATTACCTTGCCGCGGGCATCGCACCGAATAATGTGCAGATAGTACCTGCCAATCAGGATGCCAACGTGGGGAGTACGGTTACATTCGCCGCGGGGGTTACGGCGACCGCACCCTTGTCTTACTTCTGGACCGATGGGAACGATACCCTCGTTTCGACCAATCCCGTTTTGACATTAACCGACGTGCAGAGCGGGATATACAACTACACCCTTCAGGTGACCAATCTCTATGGACAAGCCTCCTCGGCAAGCGCCACCCTCAGCGTCCATTCAGGCCCGGTAACTCTTTACACGGATATTTCGCCCGTGCTCACGCTAGTTGAGCCTGGCGCTCCGGTTACTTTTACAGTGGGGATGTACGGCACGCCGCCGATTACCTACCAATGGTATCTCAACTCGACCAACGCAATTTCAGGGGCGACCAATTCCAGTTATACTTTCCTGGCCTCCGTTGGCACCAACACCTACAATGTCGTCGCCACCAACGAGGCCGGAACCGCCTCGTCCTCGAGTTCCACAGCGACAGTCATTGGATCCACCACGATTGGCTTTGGTGAGAGTGGATCAGGCTGGTCAAGCTTCGGCGGGTCTTCCTTTACCGGTAGTCCTGCCGAGCTGGAAATCACCGGCGGAACCCAAAACGAAGCTCGCACCGCCTTCTTTATCACCCCTCAAAACATTGAGGGCTTTCTGGCTTCTTTCACCTACACCCCCACCCCCGGCGACAGCGCCAACCTGGGTAACGGCGCGACCTTTGTCCTGCAAAATTCGTCCGGCGGCGTCTTAATTCGTGGCGGACTTGGCCAGGAACTTGGATATTACGGTATTACGCCGAGTGTCGCGTTGGAATTTGACCTCGAGAAGAACTCCAGCCCCGGCGGAGCGGGAATCAATTGGGAAACCAACGGATTGACGGCCCAGATCGAGGGCCTTCCCAATGGCAAAACGGGATCCATCAACATCGGCAGCGGCGATCCCATTGGTGTGACCGTTTACTACGACTACCCCGCGGGCCAACTGGACGTCGCCATGGTGGATGAAACCAACAGCGCCACTTTTCACACCAATTATACCGTCGGTGATCTGGGCGCGCTCCTGGGAAGCGACACCGCTTACGTCGGTTTTACCGGCGGGACCGCAGCCGACGATTCGATTCAAACCATCAGCGACTTTACTTATAGCTCCACGTCAATTCCGGTGGTTTCCGTTGGTCGCGCCGCCGCCGGATCGGTGGTCATCAGTTGGCCGGAAACCATCACGTCCAGTTTTTTGCTCCAGCAGAGCGATTCCCTGACGGGGCCGTGGTCGGATGTCATCACTCCGCCAACTCCCAACCCCGTCAGCCCAGAGTACCAAGTCCAAGTGACTGTTTCCCCCGCGGTCAGCGCGCAATTCTACCGGCTCAACTTGCCGAACCCTTGAGATAACTTATCCACAAGTCACGCTGCGCAAGCCACTTGCGCGGCGAAGCCTAAACAATCTCAAAAGAACTCAAAAAAATACTTTGACACCGACCGCTTTTCTGCCAGAATAACGACTATATTGATCGTTATTATTTCTAAGTGGGAGGCAATAAAATATAGACGCGGTTGCCGGGTAATAACGATAATAGAAGTCGTATAACCAAAAACTGAACCATGAGATTACTCATCAAAACTTTTGGCGTGGCAATTATTCTGGCACTTTCCATTCCTGCGGCGTCCTTGCGTGCCGCGGATGCTCAACCCAGCACCGAAGAGTTGCTTCAGCGCATTGACAGGCTTGAAAAGGAGCTCAAAGACCTCCAAAGCCAAGTCCGACACCAGGCGCAACAGCAACAGCAACAACAACCGCCCGTGGCTCCCGTACCCCCCACCAAGGCCGGCGCAATCATCAACGCAGGCTCCGATGGGTTTAGCTTTCAATCGGAAGATACGAACTTCCTGATCGCGCTCCACGGATTGATCCAAATGGATAGCCGCACCTTTTTCACCGACGACAAGGCCAAGGGAAACGACACGTTCCTTCTTCGACGCGCGCGCCCGATTATTTCAGGAACGGTCTATCGAGACTTTGATTTCCTGTTCACGCCCGACTTTGGCGGCAACACCGTCCAGATTGTCGATGCGGTGGTGAACTACCGCCTCGATCCCCAAATCCAATTGCAGATCGGCAAAATGAAACCGCCCGTCGGTTTGGAAGCCCAACAACAGGAGCAATACACCTTTTTCAACGAACGCACGCTCGCGACCGACCTGCTGCCGTATCGCGATATCGGAGCGGAGTTGCACGGTGATCTCTTGGGCGGCGCCGTCCACTACGCGGCGGGCGTCTTCAACGGCGCGGCCGACAACGTAACCACCACCACGAACTATGATTTCGACAATAACAAAGGCATCGACGCCCGGCTTTTCCTGCAACCTTTCAAAAACACTTCGATCGCCTCGTTGCGGGGTCTTGGCGTCGGGGTGGCGGGCACGTACCAATTGGATTCCGGCACGACCAACAACGGCAACACCACGGGTTTGACGCAGGGTTTTATAACCGAAGGCCAGGAAAAATTCTTCACTTACTCCAACAGCGTTGCGAGCACGGGCGTCCACACGCGGATCACCCCCCAGGGATATTACTACTGGGGTCCGTTTGGATTCATGGGTGAGTATGTCAACAATGACGATCACGTCAGCAACCTCGCCAAAAAGACAACGTCGGCCAACATCGACAACACCGCCTGGGAAGTTTCTGGCGGTTACGTATTGACCGGCGAGGACGATTCCTACAACGGCGTGACGCCCGCCCATCCGTTCTCCCCGTTCAACGGCCGCTGGGGCGCCGTCCAACTGGTGGGACGTTACTCCGAATTGGACGTGGACAAAAAAGCATTCCAGGGATACGCCGATTCCACCACGTCGGCCTCGGAGGCGGCTGCGTGGGCGGTGGGATTGAATTGGTATTTGAACAAAAACCTGCGCATCAACACCAGTTTCTCGCGGACGACCTTTGAAGGCGGCAACGGGCCAAAAGCCACGGTGACCAGGCAGCCCGAAGAAGTGTTCTTCACGCGCGTGCAATTGTCGTTCTGAGCTGTTATACGTGACGGCGCGTGAGCGCTGGGAAAAAAACAAATGCGGCATTATCGGAGATTTACAATTTCCGAAAAATTGGCGAACGGCTTGGGACCGCCGGCCAACCCACCGAGACCCAGCTTCGCGCGATCCGCGAAGCGGGTTTCGAGGCCGTGATCAACCTCGCCCTGCCAACCTCCGACAACGCCCTTGCAAACGAAGGAAGTCTCGTCACCGCCCTTGGAATGGCCTACGTCCACATCCCCGTGGATTTCGCGGCGCCCAAACCGCAGGATTTCCGTACCTTTTGCGGTGTGATGGAAGCATTGGAAGGCCGCCCCACATTTATTCATTGCGCCGCCAACATGCGCGTCTCTGCTTTTGTATTCCTCTATCGAGTTCTCCACGAGAAAGCCGCCGTTGCCGAGGCGCAGCGTGATCTCAATGCAATTTGGCAGCCCGACGAAGTATGGGAGCGCTTCATCAAAGAGCAATTAAGCTGAGTCCATTCCAATTATTTTCAAGTTTTTCTTCGTGCTCTTCGTGCTCTTCGTGGTGTCAAGTTCGGATGCCTTGTAGCTCAAGCTGTGGCGAATCACTTGGACTTCGTTGTTTGGCTTGCCAGGATCCCCAAGGGACATTGGTGTCGCCCAAAACCATTCCAACTCCTGCCATTTCGGATATTATTTTTGGCAAACATTCTGGCGTGCAGCCGGACAAATCACGATTTGGTTGCCGGGCGGTTCCTGCTTCTTCTCAAGCCAGGGCGAGGTTATGAGGCCGCGGTGAAGGCATTCCAGCCGTATGATTGGCCGCAGGAAGTGAACGAAGAGGCGCGGGGAGTTGGCGCGGCGTTGATCGTTGAGGGCTTGCGCTACGAACCGTGCCGGAAGACGTATATATACGGGACCAATCGACTCGATGGGAATGCGCTGGCGACATTGCAAGCCATCGTCGCGATGATTGAGAAGCGGGAGCGAACGGGCCTTGCATCTATACCGGGCTGTTCCCCGCTATTCCGGCCTTTCCGCGATTGGCGGGTAAGGCTCAATAGCAATACTCACATGCCCAAAACGGCCGGACTTAATCCTTGCCGCCCTTGCTTTGGTCCGTGTCGCCGACGGTTTCCATCAGGTCGATCAACGGAAGGAACATCGCGATAACGATGCTGCCGACGATGATCGCCAGGAAGACGATCATTATCGGCTCCAGAAGGGATGTCATGGCCGCGACTGCGTTATCGACTTCTTCGTCGAAGTTGTCCGCAATCTTCATCAACATTTCCGGCAGGGCGCCGGTTTGCTCGCCGACATCGACCATGCTGATGACCATGGGCGGGAAGACGCCGGACGCCTCCAGGGGCGCCGTAATCGTTTCACCTTCCTTGACGCTTTCGTGAACCGCGGATACGGCGTTACCGATGATGACGTTGCCGGAGGTTTCCTTGACGATGGTCAGGGCCTGTAAAATTGGAACGCCGCTGCTGACCAATGTGCCCAAGGTCCGGGTAAACCGGGATATGGCGACTTTGCTGACGACGGGACCAAGGACCGGAACGGTCAGTTTGAACTTGTCCCATAGTTTGCGCCCGATCTTGGTCCGGATGAGGATGTTAAAAAGGATCACCACTCCGACGATGTAGCCGAAGGTGCGGAAGAAATGGTCCTTGATGGCTTCGCTGATGCTAAGGACGAATGTCGTAAAGCCCGGCAATTGCCTGCCGCCGCCCAAGGTGCCTTCGAAAATATCCTTGAACTTCGGAATAATGACGACCATCAACAGGATCATGATCGCCATGGCAACCACCATGACGGCACAGGGATAAAACATGGCCGCGACCACTTTGCCCCGGATCTTTTGCGCTTTTTCCATGAACTCCGACAGACGCTTGAGCACGACTTCCAACACACCGCCGATTTCGCCGGCTTTGACCATGTTGACGAAAAGGCGGTTGAAAACTTTGGGATGCTGGCCCAGGGCCTCGGAGAAAGTGCTGCCTCCTTCGATGGCGGTGGCCAATTCGCCGATGATGTTTTTGAGATTGATGTTTTTCTCCTGCTTTTGGAGCACGCGCAAGCCGCGCAACAGGGGCAAGCCCGCCTGCACAAGTGTCGCCAATTGCCGGGCAAAAGTGGTGAGCACCTTGGATTTGACGCGTCCGCTGAGGCCGGGAATTTTGATTTGGAAATTGAGACTGACGCCGCCTTTTTTCCCTTTGGCGGCGACTTTTTTGGCGCCGGCGGTTGGCGCGGCCTTTTCCTCGACCACCTTGGTGGGGAAGAAGCCCATCTCTTTGATGCGGCCAATTGCCTCGTTTTGGTTGGCGACTTCGATGGTGCCCTTGGTTTCCTTGCCCCTCGAGTCCATTGCGACGTAATTGTATTTTGGCATATGACTCAGGTGTATTTGACGACTTCCTCTATGGTGGTGTCGCCGTCGAAGATTCCACGCAAGCCGTCCTCGCGCAGGGTGGTCATGCCCAATTCGATGGCTTTTTGACGGATGACAACAGTGGGCGCTCTTTCGTTGATCAATACGCGGATGGCCTCCGAGGCCACCAGCAGCTCGAAGATGCCGCGCCGGCCCCGATATCCGGTGTCGTTGCACGATGCGCAGCCGCGCCCGTAGTAAAATACTTTGTCTCCAACGTCATGCGGCGAAAGGTTCAGCATGGAAAGCTGGCTCTCGGTTGGCTCGAAAGGCGTCCGGCATTTCTTGCAAACGGTGCGGACCAATCGTTGTGCCAGGACTGCCATCAACGTGGAGGAAATCAAAAACGGTTCCACGCCCATGTCGATCAACCGCGTGACGGCGCCGGCGGCATCGTTGGTGTGCAGGGTGCTTAATACAAGATGGCCGGTCAGCGAGGCCTGGATGGCGATTTGCGAGGTCTCAAGATCGCGCATTTCCCCGAGCATGATGATGTCCGGGTCCTGGCGCAAAAATGACCGCAACGCCTTGCTAAAAGTCATCCCCACGGCGTCGTTGACCGCAACTTGCATGATGCCCTCGATGTCGTATTCGACGGGGTCCTCGACGGTCAGCAATTTGGAGTCGATGGAATTGACGGCGCGAAGGCAGGAATAAAGGGTTGTCGTTTTGCCGGAACCGGTGGGGCCGGTTACGACGAAGATCCCGTTGGGCTGCAAAATCGCTTCCGAAACATAATCCATCATTGCCTTCGGCAAACCGAGGGTCTTGATGTCCAGATTGACAGCCGCGCGATCCAACACGCGCAACACGACGGATTCACCGAATTGCGTCGGCAGTGTGGAAACGCGCAAGTCGATGTTTCGGCCGGCAATGCTCAGACTGATGCGCCCGTCTTGCGGCAGGCGGCGCTCCGAAATGTTCAGGCCCGACATGACTTTTAAGCGGGAAATGACCGGCAGCGCCAAATGTTTTGGCGGGGGAGACATTTCATAAAGCGCGCCGTCCACGCGGTAGCGGATCTTGAATTCGTCCTCGAACGGCTCGAAATGGATGTCGCTCGCGCGGTCTTGAACGGCCTGGAAAAGCACCAGGTTGACGAACCGGATGATCGGCGTCTCGTTGGCAAGGGATTGAAGGTCGCCGGCGGCCCCGGAGGCGGCGGCTTCCGCGGCTTCCCGCGCAATTTCGCCGTCCTGTCCCAGTTCCTTGAGAATGTCCGCGACGCTGGAATTGGAATCGCCGTAGAACCGGCTGACCGCCTTTTCGATTTCAACCGGGTCGGCGACGACGGGAACGATTTCCTTGCGGATCACGTAGCCCAATTCGTCGATGAGAGTCGGATTCAACGGATCGGCCAGAGCCAGTTGAACTGTGGAATCATAGACTGCGACGGGCATGCATTTATACATGCGGGCGGCGTCGGCGGGCACGGAGGAGAGGATTTCCGGGGTGAAATCGCGGCTGCTCAACTGGATGACTTCGGTGCCGAGGTGAGTGGCGATAATCTGAAGCTGGGCATCCATGTCGAGAAACCCGAAGTCGGCAAGAATCTCGGAGATCGCTTTGCCACTCCGATTGTGTTCCTCTGAAACTTCCTCCAATTGCAAATCGTCCAGGAGACCCTGGGAGCGGATCAAATCCATTAATGGGCTGGAACCATTGGCGGACATACGTTAGTGGGCCATTTCGGGTTGGGCCGCCGCCAATTCGGCCTGCTGGATTTCCCATTCGGCGAGCTTTTGCATGATCGTGGTGGGGTCCTGCGATTTGTTGACGACTTCCTCGCGCGAGATGATGCCTTGTTGATATTTCTCCATCAGAAAACCGTCCAGCGTCACCATCCCGTGCTTGGCGCCGGTTTGAATGTCGGACTGAATGCGGAAAGTTTTGTTGTCGCGAATGAGCGCCGCGATGGCCGGGGTATTGATCATGATTTCGTACACGGCAATACGGCCCGGCTTGTCGATTCGAGGAAGCAGCAATTGTGAAATGACCGCCTGCATAACTGTCGAAAGCTGGATGCGAATCGTTTCCTGCTGGTTCATCGGAAAGGCGTTGACGATACGATCAATGGTCTTGGCCGCGCCTGTGGTATGCAAGGTGCCAAAGACCAGGTGGCCCGTTTCCGCCGCTGTGATTGCGGCTTCCATGGTTTCCAAATCGCGCAACTCGCCGACCAGGATGACGTCCGGATCCTGCCGCAACGCCCGGCGCAACGCCTCGGCGAAACTTGGCACATCAATGTGAACTTCCCGCTGCGTCACAACCGCTTTTTTGTGTTTATGATAGTACTCGATCGGGTCTTCGATGGTGATGACGTGGGCGTCATCACGTTCTTCGTTGATGATGTTGATCATCGAAGCCAGGGTGGTCGTTTTGCCGGAGCCGGTGGGACCGGTGACCAGGACAAGACCACGGGGCTTGTAAAGGAGATTCATGATCGTGTTCCGCGGCAGGCCGATTTGCTCCAAGGTGAGCATTCTCGTCGGAATCTGCCGCAAGACCATCCCAAAATTCCCTTTTTCCTTGAACACGCTGACGCGAAAGCGCGCCATTTCGCCGAAAGCAAAACCGTAGTCCGCCCCGCCCGCCTCCCGCACGTGCTGGATGTGATCCTCGGACGTGATGCTGCGCATCAATTCTTCGGTGTCCTCCGGACGCAACGGCGGCCCATCGACACGGTGGAGGGTGCCATGCACCCGAATGACAGGGGGCACTCCGACACGAATGTGCAAGTCGGATGCTCCTTCGGAAACCACCAACTGCAACAGGTCTGACATCGAATAGGACATACTCAGCAATAAGAAAAAGAGACAAGGGAGCGCAAGACCAATGGCGCGGAGGCGCAACGATCGCAGCGATGCGACTCCGCTTCATCAGCCCGACGCTCCCGTTGTGTAATTTTTTTCATTTAATCAACATCGCCCACGGTGGCGCGGATGACTTCTTCCGCAGTCGTCAAGCCGGCCATCACTTTGCGCGCGCCGTCCTCGCGGAGGGTGCGCATTCCCATTTCTCGCGCACGCGCGCGAAGGACCGAGGAGGCCACGCGGTCATAAATCAACTTGCGCGCCTCGTCGTCAATCACAAAGATTTCAAAAATTCCGAATCGTCCGCGATAGGTCGTCTTGTTGCAGTCGTTGCACCCTTTGCCGCGCTTGAACGTTGCTCCCCCGGCCTTCGCCGCGTCGAGGTTCAAGGAGCGCAATTCGCTTTCCGGCGGCTCATAGGGCTGGGCGCATTTCTTGCAAACTTTGCGCACCAGCCGTTGCGCCATCAATGCCCGCACGGATGAGGCGACAAGAAACGGCTTCACGCCAATATCGATCAACCGCGTGACCGCGCCCGGGGCGTCATTGGTGTGCAACGTCGAGAACACCAAATGGCCGGTCAGCGACGCGTTGATCGCGATGCTGGCCGTTTCCAGGTCGCGAATTTCCCCCAGCATGATCACGTTGGGCGCCTGCCGCAACATCGCGCGCAATGCCGCGGAAAATGTGAGGCCCACGATGTCGCTCACCTGCACTTGGTTGATGCCAGCCAGCAAGTATTCCACCGGGTCTTCCACGGTGATGATCTTGCGGTCGGGGCGGTTGATAAAATTGAGGCAGGAATACAACGTCGTCGTTTTCCCGGAACCGGTCGGGCCGGTCACGAGCAAAATACCATCCGGCAACCCGATCAACCGCTCGAAAGTCTGCTGGTCGTCGGTGAAGAATCCCAATTCGGGCAAGCCTAGGCGCAAACCTTCCTTGTCCAAAATACGCATCACGATGCTTTCGCCGTGATTGGTCGGCAGACAGGAGACGCGCAAGTCGATCAGCTTTCCGCCGACTTGCGTCTGAATGCGCCCGTCCTGCGGAATCCGCCTTTCGGCAATGGACATGTTGGACTGGATTTTCAACCGGCTGATAATGGACGCTTGTAGCCGTTTGGGCGGGCTTTTCATCTCGTGCAGCACGCCGTCAATCCGATACCGCACACGGAAAGACTTCGACAGCGGTTCCAAATGAATGTCGGACGCCCGCGCCTTGAAGGCCTCGACAATCAGCGTATTGACGAGCTTGATGATCGGAGCGTCGGCCTCCACTGTGGCGCCGTCATCCGCATGCGCGTCCTTCTTCGGCACGCCAATTTCGACTTCCCCTTCCGTGATGTCCTGGAGCAACGTCGAAACCGAGTCGTCGCCCGCGCCGTAATACTTGGCGAGCGCGTTATCGATGTCCTCGTCCGTCGCCACGCGCAACTCGATGTCGCAATTGATCATCCGCTGCAACGTATCGATGGTGTCGAGATTGGACGGGTCGGCCAGCGCCACGGCGATGGTGTGGTCGTGCTTGGCTACGGGCACCGCGTGATAACGCTTGGCGACGTGGCGCGGGACTGAAGAAATTACGTCGTCGGTGAGCCGGATGTCGCTGAGGTTGATGTATTCGTAACCGAAGTGGGCGGCCTTGGCCTGGGCGACATCGACGGCTTTGATTATTTTGTCCCGGAGGAGGAGGTCCACCACGCCTTCGCCGGAGGACTCGGATTCCTCGCGGAGGGAAGCAACCTGGTCGGGGTTTACTTGCCCCATATCAACCAATAGATCGATTAAATAGTCGTCTTTTGCGGCCACAACACAATCACCTTCACATAACTGGTGTTAAAACAACTTTAGGGGTCTAAGGCGCAATGTCAAACGCGGACAACGCAAAAATTCGCGTAAATTCGTATAAATTCGCTTAAAAATTCACGTGCGCCCTCGCACCCCAACGTTGATTTATGGCTGAGAGGAAGTCTGGGCGCAGATTGAACCAACTTTCCAGAAATGGCCCCCACCTCACCTCGCGAGCAAAACCGCTTCCGGACTTTTTCTGCATCCAAACAACCTCTCGGCCAATAACAAATCGGTAGCCTAATCCATGCCATCGCAATGGTGGATTTTTGGCCGGCAAAAAAACCTGTTTTTTCCGAGGACAGGCCGGGAAGCCATCGCGTTTCGCCTTCGCAAATTGCCGCAAATTGTCGATTATTTCACGCGGGCGCGTGATTCTCACGCGTTGCGTTATCGGTGAAGAGGGGGAAAAACAGCGAGGCTGCGATGAGAGAATGCGGTTCGACGGACATTCTCAGAACGGGGGTCCCCAAGCCACCTCCAGCTTTCCCCCGTTCTAAGAAAATTCTCCCAAGCAGCCCCACTGCAAAAATCTATTAGCCTAATTCGTGCCAACCCCGCCAACTCGGGAAAGTTTCCAGCCTTTGGGCCTTGTTGGTTGCATGTTCAGCATAGGCTGTTGCATATTGAGTCGCCGGCTGGCCCTCCAGGTCGGATACTTTATATAATGAAGAAAACATCGGTTGGGATCATATTTTTGACGGTCTTGGTTGACCTCGTCGGCTTCGGCCTCATTCTTCCGCTCATCCCGATTTATAGCGAGAACTTCCACGCCAAGGGTTGGGAAATCGGCGTCATCATGGGGTCTTACTCGTTGATGCAGTTCATGTTCGCGCCGGTCTGGGGGCGTCTTTCTGACCGCATTGGGAGGCGCCCGGTTTTGCTCACCAGCACGGCCTGCGCTTGCATGTCTTACGTGATCTTTGCCATTGGGTCCGGCTTAGCGGGAAAGACCGCCTTGCTGGTGATATTGCTGTCGCGGCTGTTCGCGGGAATTTGCGGGGCGAACATAACGGTCGCGCAGGCGTACATTGCGGACATCACGCCGCCGGAGCAGCGCTCGGCCCGGATGGGGTTGATTGGCATGGCGTTCGGACTTGGATTCGTCCTTGGGCCGGTGCTGGGAGGCTTGAGCGCAAAGCACATCGGCCCCACAGCTCCTGGTTGGGTTGCCGCCTCGGTCTGCGCATTGAATTTTATCTGGGCATTCCTCTGGCTGGCGGAAAGCTGGAAACCGGAATCCCATTCCGTCACTCAACGACCCCATTTGGAGCAGTGGATGCATGTCCTACACGCGCCGCGATTGAATTTGCTCATCGGCATTTTTTTTCTGGCGACCTTTTGTTTCACTTGCTTCGAAACGACCATCGGGCTGCTTGTGATGAAGAATTTCAACATAGATGTCCGCTCGGACCTTGGGACTGTTTCCTGGCTGATTGCCTATTGCGGAGTCATCGGGGCGGTGGTGCAAGGCGGGGGGACCAAACGCCTGGTCAAAGCACTGGGAGAACCGCGCCTCATCGCGATCAGTCTTTTTATCGCCGCCGTCGGCATTGGCATCCTGCCGTTTTTGAACACGTGGGCGTTATTGTTGGTGGGATTGGCCATTTTTTCGGTTGGTTCCAGCCTGACGCGCCCGCCGGTTTTTGGCATGATTTCGATGCTCACGCCCTCGCATGAACAGGGGGCGACGATGGGAGTCACGCAGGGCGTGGGAAGTCTCGCGCGGATTATCGGCCCAATTTTTGCGTCAACTCTCTTTTTCAAAAATGTTCCGTTGCCGTATGTGATTTGCGGGGTGCTCTGCTTTTTGACGTCCCTGCTGGCCATTCAATATTTAAAACGGGTAATACCCGCGACGCAGCCCGCCGAAGCGGTTCCTCTGTGAGTCACAAACGTGATTCGTTACGCAGGGTTGATTCGTTCGCCATGATTGTTTGCTGTCTTGGACATGTTGATCGCTGAAAAAAAGAAAAAGTGTCAATAGTGAGAACCGACACCGGCACGGATCGCAGTTGGAGGAACAACAAGAACGCGATCTAAGAGCGAATCTATCATTGTAGAACATTGAATG
>DATAXU010000115.1:0-7111 GCA_036272955.1 Verrucomicrobiia bacterium | reverse complement strand
TACGATCCATTTCAAAGTGAGTGGAGCGTCGAATCCATCGAGTGAGTTTATCTAGTTTGCGCTGGCGCGGCATGAGCGGCTGTTGTAATCAGCCGATATGAAAGCAGTACAGCTTCTCGCTCATGGCACGCCGGGCAAATTCCGCCACGGCGACGTTCCGGATCCGATCGCCGCCGATAACGAAGTGCTGGTGACCGTCCGCGTCTGCGGACTGAATCATTTGGATCTTTGGCTTGAAGAAGGCCAGATCCCAGTTGCGATCACGCTGCCGAGAATTCCGGGCGGTGAAATTTCGGGTGAAATCGCCGCGGTGGGTCGCGGCGTATCGGGTTGGCGGGAGGGCGACCGGGTGGCCATTCAGTCAAATCTTTTTTGCGGCGAATGCGAATTCTGCCGTCGCGGCCGCGAGTCGATCTGCCTCAAAGGCCAGCTGCTCGGAGTGCAACGTGATGGAGGATTCGCGGAGAAGGTGAGCGTTCCTGCGCGCGCTTTAGTTCGAATTCCTGATCGCGTCGATTTCGCCACCTCCGCCGCATTGACCCTTGCCGGCAGCACCGCGATGCACATGCTGACGGATCGCGTCGCGGTCAAGCCTGGCGATTGGGTGCTGGCCATCGGCGGCGCGGGCGGCGTTGGTTCGGCGGCGATCCAGGTGGCGAGAGGTTTGGGCGCGCGCGTCATTACGACCGGTTCCAGCGAGACAAAACGCAAATTCGGCCTCGCACTTGGCGCAGAGCATGCGGTTGACAGCAATAACCCTGATTGGCCCGCACACGTCCGTGAACTCACCGGCAAGCGCGGGGCGGACGTAGTCGTCGAACATGTCGGCGGCGAAGTGTTGCTCCAATGTATTTCCTGCCTGGCCCGCGGCGGGTCAATTGTCACCTGCGGCGCGACGGCAGGCCGGGAAATTCCGCTGAAGCTCTGGCCGCTTTTTGTAAAAGAGCAAAGCCTCATCGGAAGTTACGGACGAAACCGGAAAGATATCGAGGCGACGCTGGATTGGGCCGCCGCGGGAAAAATAAAAGCGACGATTTGGAAAGCTTTTCCGTTAAGTGAGACCCCCGCCGCCTTCGCGGCATTGCGGCAGAGGGATGTCATTGGGAAGGTCATCATTAGTCCTTGAGTTTCAGCCGGGTGACAGGCATAGTCGCCGATGACCGCAAAAAAAGTTACGTGAATGGGATCTGCATCAGACCCGCTTCCGCCGCGGATGCCCCGCAATGGCTGGACCTGCTCCGAGCAACGCTCGGGGACGAATACCCCACGAAGGAAGTCTATGATCTCAACTGGATCGCTTCGGAATTGAACCCTGCCACCGGCCCGGAAACGTGGGTCGCCGAACTGAACGGCCGATTGCAGGGATCGATTTCCTTCCTTAAACCCGCCGGGCCAAATGGAAACCCCGTCGCCAATCTCGGACGAAACCTCATCCGGCCGGAAAGCGTTGCAAACGGCGCGGCGGAAACGCTGATGCGTTCGGTCAATGACTTGGCGTCACAACGCGGCGAAATGGCCGTCGTGCGGATCGCCGGGACGGACAACGCGCAGCAAATCCTGTTTGAAAACCTGGGTTATGTGTGTGTCGGATTTCAGCCGCTCAAGCACATGTTGCAACAGCGAGTGGGAATATTGTTTTACGTTCGCGGGGCCAAATCCGTGCTGGTGACGCGCAATTCCCTCTCGGAATCGCTGCCGATGGTGAGCGAATTGGGTATGGCGACTCTGGAAAAACTGGGAATACCCGACACGCTGGTGATTCGCGACGGCGCCAGCGGCTACCCTTTGCAATGCGATTTGAAAGTGCAGGACGCGACGGTGGACGATTTCACGGTATGGCGTGCGCAGGCCGAAGCCGCCAATCCGCCCGTGGAGGTTTCGGGGCGGTTTCATTATGGGTTTGGATTGTTGCGCGTGCCGGCGCCGTATTTATTGCGCGCGTACCTTGGGGAACGGGAAGGAAAGATGATCGCGGGGCTGACGTATTATTTTGACGAGCAGGACCGATGCGCGCGCATCACGGAGGCGTTTTGCAGCGACGATCTTTCCATTGGCGCGGTGCTGGCGCATACGGTGAAGACAGTGCAGCAACAGTTCGGCGCGATTTACACGGAGATTGATATTCTGGCCGCGGCGCCGCGGTTGCTCAAGAGCGCGGAGCAATTGGGGTTTGTTCCCGTGGCGTATCTGCCGGCATTTTGCCGCCGCAACGGGCGTTTTTTCGACGTCGTCAAAATGGTCAAGCTGAATGTCTCCTATTCGCTCGAAAGCGGGGAATTCACGGCGCACGCCAAAAGCACTGTGGAGATCATCGACCGAAATTTTCAAGACCAGAAGATGGGGCTGGCGATCATCAACCTGCTGCGTCCGTTGTCGATGTTCGCGGGACTGGGCGACGGGGAATTGCGGAAAATGGCGCGGCTATTCGTGCAAAAACTTTACCGGCCCGGCGACCAGGTGTTTGCCAAGGGCGACCAGGGAGACGAGGCGTTCGTGGTGCTGCGCGGGAAAGTGAGCATACTTTTGGAAGAGGGCGGAGCGTCCATCGCGCAATTGGGGGACGGCAAGATTTTTGGAGAGCTGGCGTTCCTGGACGGCGCGCCTCGGGCGGCGTACGCGATAGTGACGCAACCCAGCATTTTGCTGATGATGAAGCGGGCGGAATTCACCGATTTGGTGCGGCGGGAACCCGGGCTGGGCATGGCCGTGATGAGGAACCTTGCGCGCGATCTGGCTATGAAACTTCGCGGGGTCAACGAGGCGGTATCCGGGCCGAAGAAAATTTCGGCGAAACCGTGACGGCGCCGGGTGAAGCGAAGTCGAGCTTGACTCGCTTTCCTTTAAATTGAATCCTTTTTAACGACATGAAACGACTCCGATTTTTATTGATCCTGATGACGCTGGCGTTTGGGTTTGCCGCCGTGAATGCCCGCGCGCAGTCCGCCCACCAGGTTATGTCATTTTCGTTGCTGACGGATTACCAGGACGAGACGAACGATGCCCCGACCAATCCGCAGGCGACGAACCTCGTTATTCACCCGCTTTTGATCACGGGACAAAACATTCTCAAAGCCATCATGCTCGACGTGAAGGGCCATGCGTGGACCAATTGGGCGGGAGCGACGATCCAGCGCCAAATCAACCTGACCAACGGAGAAGAGGGGATATACGTCACACTGGGGGGGCTTGAAGAAGTCAATGTGTCCCAGTTTTTCTCCGAGACCTACGTGAGTAATTTCACGTGGGGAGTGACCAACTACCTGGGATTCCTGACGAATAGTTTCACCTATGGCACCAACCTGCTCCAAAGTCCGTTCCTGCCGGAGTACAACGGCTATATCCTCGGCTCGACGACCCATCACGGGAGTTCGGCGAGCCTGCATTTTATCTCGCTGAATACGACCAACCTTAAATTCAACCTCGTAGGGTGCAGTTTGCAGACGCCCGGCGATGGAACGATCACGACTTTTGACGGCATATATGACAAAACCAATCATTATTCCGTGGCGGTTCAGAGAGAAATGATCTACGTTGTGGGTTCATTTGTGTGGAATGCCACCACGAACTTCTACACCCCGGTCACAAATGTGACGAACGTCTTTTACTCGGGACCCGTGCGAGGGAACATGATCATTCAGGCGCCATTCTTTAACCCCCTTACACCGTTGCCCTGAAACCCGCCTGGCGCAAATTCGTGGTATGCCTGGCCCTTGGGCTTGCCACGGTGGCGTTGTATTCCCCGGCCTTTCACTTCCACTTTGTCAATTATGACGACCCTGTCTATGTCGTCGAAAACCCGCATGTCAACCACGGGCTGACGGCCGACGGCGTGGGTTGGGCGTTCCAGGCGGGATATGCGGCCAATTGGCATCCGCTGACCTGGATGTCGCACATGCTGGATTGCCAGTTGTTCGATTTGCGGGCGGGCGAGCATCATGCGACCAATGTAGTGCTGCACGCGCTGAATTCCGTTCTTCTGTTTTTGGTGCTGGCGCGCATGACCGGGACATTCTGGCGGGCGGCGATGGTGGCGGCGTTGTTCGCGTGGCATCCGATGCATGTCGAGTCGGTCGCCTGGATTTCGGAGCGAAAGGATGTCCTTAGCGCGTTTTTTTGGATCCTGGCGCTTTGGGCTTACGTGCGATACGCGCAAGGACCAAAATCCAAACTCTTCTACGCGCTGACGCTGGTCTTCTTCGTTCTTGGGCTGATGGCCAAACCGATGGTAATTACGTTGCCGTGCGTGCTGCTTTTGCTGGATTGGTGGCCGCTGCGGCGAGGGGCGCCGGCCTCAAAATTGGTTTGGGAAAAAATCCCCTTTTTTGCGCTCGCAGCAGGCGCCGCGTGGGTGACCGTCGTTGCGCAAAGCCGCGAGCACGCCCTGTCGTCGCTCCATCGCAATCCAATTTCCGTGCGCGTCCTGAATGTGTTCCTGTCTTATCTGCGATACTGCGAAAAACTGGCGTGGCCGTCCCGGTTGAGTGTCATCTATACCTTCTATTACCGGGTCAGGATCGGGGAGGTCGTGTGCGCCGTCGTTTTTCTGTCGCTGATGTTTGGGATCGGCATCCTAGCGCGCAAAAACCGCCCGTACTGGCTTTTTGGCTGGCTTTGGTTTCTGGGGACGCTGATGCCCGTGATCGGCTTGGTGCAGGTCGGTGCCCAGTCGATGGCCGACCGTTACATGTACCTTCCTTCGATTGGACTTTTCATCCTGGTATGTTGGGGCGTTTGCGATTTGACGCGCTGCCTGCGGCGGCAGGGGACGCTAATGGCAGTGGCGGCCGTTGCCATCCTGGCCCCGTGTGTTGTGGCGACAGAAACGCAGCTTGCCGTCTGGAAAAACAGCGGCGCGCTGTTCAGTCATGCGTTGGCGCTCGACCCGGATAACTACGTGGCGCATATCCATTATGGCGAGTACCTGAGCGGCCAGGGGGACCTTCGCGGAGCGTTGAGCGAATATCAACGCGCGGTTGAACTTGCCCCGGATTATCTTCCGGGATTTCGGGATCTGGCCAGCGTGCTCTCACTGGAAGCGGCGAAAGATGCGTCGATGACGGCACGGGCGTATGCGCAAGTGCAGCCGGAATTGGAACTCGGCGTCATTTATAATCCGGCGGACCCCAATTTGCGGCATTTGCTGGGAACGTCGCTGGCGCTGGCGGGGAATTTTGACGCGGCGGAACAACAGTTCGCCGCCTCCGTGCGGCTGGCGCCGGAGCAATTGGGAGGATACTACGATCTGGCGCAGGCAATGACCGCGGAACACAAAACCGGCGACGCCATCGCCGTCTATCGCCGGGTTTTGCAATCGCACCCGGATTCCCCGGAGGCGCTGGATGACCTGGCCTGGATATTGGCCGCGGACGCAAACCCCGGTTTTCGCAACGGCGCTGAAGCCGTCGAATTGGCCACCCGCGCCTGCGAAATCACAAAAACCAACGACGCCATGAAGATCGGGACCCTCGCGGCGGCGTGCGCCGAAGCCGGGCGTTTCGACGAGGCTGTCGGCTGGGCTGAGAATGGGCGCGAGGTGGCGGCTTCTCATGGCCAAACGGGGGTTGCGGCGCGAAACATCGAGCTGGAAAAGTATTTCAAGGCGCGCCGGCCATTTCACGAGACTCCGTGAGGCAAATAACCTCCGCGCGCATGAATAAACATTGGGACTTGCTCGTTTATCTTTAAACTCTGAAGATGAGAGTGCCAATGAGAATAGCCGTTTTGTTCGTGTTTCTATTGACAGCCGCCGCGCATGCGGGCTGGAAGAACCTCGAACGGGTGACCGTCTCCGGCAGCGAGTATGTCCGCCTTTCCGAATGGGGCGAAAGCGGCGGGTTCACCATGAAATGGAACCGGAAAGACCCGGGGATCGTGTTATCCGGCCCGGCGGGGCGGCTGGACTTTGCAATTGACTCCCGGCGGGCGGAGATTGAAGGGGTGACGCTCTGGCTTTCACTCCCGGTGGTCAATCGCGGCGGCGTGGCCCTGATTTCCATGACGGATTTGCGGACGACCCTCGAGCCGGTGCTTTTTCCACACAAGAGCGATGCCCGCATCCGGACGATTTGCCTTGATCCCGGCCATGGCGGCAAGGACACGGGAACATCGGACCACCGCAATTACGAAAAAAAATACACGCTGTTGCTGGCGCGCGAAGTGGAAGACTTGTTGAAGGAGGAGGGATTTAAAGTTGTCCTGACGCGCACATCAGACGCCTACGTCGAATTAACCGACCGCACGCTGACCGCATCGCGCCGCGGTGCGGACCTGTTTGTGAGCCTCCATTACAACGCCGGCCCGGCGGCTGTGCATGGGGTGGAAGTCTATTGCCTCGCGCCCGCCGGGATGAAGTCGAGCAACGAGGGCGCCGGAAAATCCTCGCAAACCGCCGAGACGGGCAACGCGCAGGACGACCACAACGTGCTGCTGGCGTACGAAGTGCAAAAGAGCATCACGCACGACCTGCCGCTGGAGGACGGCGGCATGAAGCGTTCCCGGTTCGAAGTGCTGCGCGATGCCCACATGCCGGCCATATTGATCGAAGGCGGTTTCATGAGCGACCCCGGCGACGCCAAATATATTTATGACAGCGCCTTTCGCAAACGCATGGCCCGCGCCATTGTGGACGGAATCATCGGCTACAAGAGGAAGGCAACCACCCAGCGCCCCAGCGAGCCACCGCCCGATTCCTCAAAGGAAAATTCCTCCACACGTTAACGGCGACTTTTCTCCTGTCATTACGCAATTTCTCTTCTTTGTCCCTCTTCGTGAGCTTCGTGAGCTTCGTGGTGACAATTCCCGTTCGGTCAGGAAAAGCCTACTCATAAATTTCGTACACCTCCCCGTCGAGGACGAACTGAACATTCTGCCCCAGTGCAAGCCACGGCAACGCACCCGGCTTCGAGTTGGCAAGGTCGAAATATTCCGGCGAATTAAATTTGATGCGCAGCCGCTTTGCGTTCTGGAATGATTGGACGGCGGGATCGACCCATTCCTTCCCGTTCTGAAAAAAGTTTTTCCCACTCACGAATTTGGTTTGGCCCGAGTACTGGGCAAGCCGAACATTTGCCTCCCCAGAGAGCGCGACGGAACCCGAGGCAGGCGCGACGAC
>DATAXU010000114.1:0-30404 GCA_036272955.1 Verrucomicrobiia bacterium | reverse complement strand
GGGGCCGCAGGGGGGCGCGAGCTAAGGCTCGCAGCTCGCCCCCCTGCTCATTTAACTTGCTAATAACGCCCCACCTTCACCAAGAATTTCACCATCTAACGTCACCTAAAAAATTGTCTAGACAATGGGGAGCACCTCACTTCGAGCCAACGGGTGCCGGTGTCGCCCATTAGGGCGGTGTGTCAACAGATAAAACGCTTCTGCCCTCAATTTTCTTCATCGAGTTTTTCCGGGTGCCGGTGTCGTGCCGGTGGTGCCGGTGTCGGTTCTCACTATTGACACTTTTTTCGTTGATCGAAACTGGCGGTGATGGAAGTCTTATGCTATGCTACGGCGACTGCGCTTGGAATATCGCTGTGCGACCTATCACGTCATCAACCGCGGGGGGGGCAACCAAAATTACACCCTCCAGATTTCAACCAATTTGGCTTCGGCCAACTGGTCTTCGCTCTTTTCCTTTATACCGGCCAACAGCCCCCGATTTTATCGCGCGATCAAAGGGCCGTAAGAGTTATCTCGACGAGCTTTTCCACCAGTCTCGAATGTCATCAGCGGCTTGATGCGCGACGGAAGGGAGTGTGTGGACGGCCTCGCGCAAATCCGGGAAAAAGTGGATGGCCAGCCAAATCAAGGTGCCGGTAACGGCGATCCAGATCAGGGCATCCAGAAGAAACACAATGCCGCCGGCCGGGTTCGGGTGGCCAAAACTCCAATAGCACGAGCGCCGCGCCAACTTCAACGGGGCGGAAAGAATGCCGTAGGCGAAAAAGACCATCAGGGCAGCAGCCCAGACCGGAAACCGCGGTGGCAGCGCCAGCCCAAGGATTGTGTGGGTGCTCAATAGGGAAATCAGGACGCAAAGCAACAGGATGGTCGCCGCCCCTTGCAAAAGCGAAAGGAACGGCAGTGTGAAGCCGGCCCCAGGATGGCCCGCGGCGCCTCCCGCCCAAAAGCCATACCAATGACGCTGCCAATGATACGCATTGGCGCGCATGTCCCGCTTGAATTGGCGCTGCCATTCGCGGCGGGCTTGAGCATCAGGAAAACCTTTCGTTGCGTCGTAATACCCTTGCTTGGCGCGCCGGATGAATTCCTGCGCCGTGAACGGGGAACCGGAGGCGGCGGCCTTTTCTTCCGGAGAACGCGCTGAGGGCACGACGATTGCCATGACGATATATGCCAGCGCCCCCGCGCCCCAGAGCATCGTCAAAAGAACAAAGCCCAGGCGCACCCAAGTCGGGTCAATGTTGAAATAGACCGCGATGCCATTGCAGACGCCGGAAACCATCGCGCCCTCATGGATCTTATAGAGCCGCCTTGGCGCGCCTCCGGCCGCGGCGGTTCGTTCTTCACCGCCTGGCGGGGCCGATGCCGATTCAGACGCTTGGGCGGGGTCGCCCTCGATCGGTCCCATCTCCGAAATGACTGCGGTGACCTCCTTTGTCACGACCACGGTTTTATTGTTTCCCAAAAGCGCTCGAAACTTCTCGGCGATCGCCCGTTCGATATCCGAGAGGATTTCATCGCGGTCCGGGTTATTCTGCAGCCGCGCGGCTGCCGTTTCGAGGTACGTGTGGAGCAGATCGTAGCCGCCCTCTTCGAGCTGGTACGCCGTTCCGTCCAGATTGATGGTGATGACCTTGTTCATGACAGGGGTTTTGTGTTATTTTGTCCGAGTTTTTTTACCGTCCCGTTGATTCTGTCCCAATATTTGAGGGTTTCGCGGAGTTGATCGCGGCCTTTGTCGGTGAGCTGGTAATATTTGCGGGGCGGGCCGGCCCCGGATTCCTTCCATTCATAATCCACAAGCCCTTCCCGGCGAATCCTGCTCAAGAGGGGGTAAAGAGTCCCCTCCTGCGTTGCGAACTCCGTCTCGCTCAACTGTTTAAGTATATCGGCGACGTAAACCTTTTCCGCCGCAATAATTTGGAGCAGCAGGAACTCCAGGAGTCCCTTCTTCATACCCGAAAATTTCTCGTTCACGTCCATCGCAAGCTACCTTTTAAACAAAAGGTAGCTTGTTCGCTGAATGATGGCAAGCGTTTATTGTCGAATTTTGCTGAATTTATCACATCTGCCATCCGCCAAATCCCTTGCAATCTCGCCCCTCGAGAGGTATAAGATGGCGCGATTCGTGCGTCTTTCAGCCAAGAGAAAAAATGAGAAAACCGCCCCTACTAACCATCCTGTGTTGTCTCCAATTGGCCATTACCGTCCCTGGGGCGCAAACACAGATTTTGGGAGGGCACGTTCCCGGCGCAGTGCATGGACTCTCCCCGCTGGGCCAGCCGGATGCGTCCAATGAATTAAACCTGGCCATCGGCTTGCCCTTGCGCAACAAGGAAGCGCTGACGAATTTGCTCGAACGCCTCTACGACCCAGCCAGTCCCGATTTCCACCATTTTTTGACCGCCGACCAATTTGCCCGGCAATTCGGTCCCACAGAGAAAGATTACCAGGCGGTAACAGCATTCGCCCAGGCGCACGGATTGAAAGTAAAGGGAACCCACGCGAACCGGACGCTTTTGGACGTCGCCGGAAAAATCGAAGACGTGGAAAAAGCGCTTCACGTGAAAATCCGGACCTACAAGCATCCTCGGGAGAACCGCACTTTCTACGCGCCGGACACCGAGCCTTCGTTGGATCTTGCGACACCCATATTGCATATCGTCGGCTTGGACAATTACATCGTGCCGCGTCCGATGATTGTGCAGAAGGCGCCAAAGATCGAAACCCTAACCGGCGCGGAGCCGGCATATGGATCCGGCCCGGAAGGCACCTACATGGGAAGGGATTTCCGTGCGGCGTACGTTCCCGGGGTCGCGCTGACGGGCACGGGACAATCGGTGGGTTTATTTGAGTTGGACGGTTTTTTTCCATCAGACGTTGCCACGTATGTAAAAGGGGCCGGACTTCCGGCGATCCCGCTGAAAACCATTTTGGTGGACGCATTCGATGGAACGCCCGGCGGCGGCAATATCGAAGTCTCGCTGGATATAACGATGGCGATGAGCATGGCGCCGGGCCTGGAATCGGTTCTAGTTTACGAAGGGGACTTTCCGGACGACGTTTTGAACCGGATGGCGACGGACCGCCTGGCGCGGCAATTGAGCGCGTCGTGGCTTTACGGAATCGATCCGAACACCGAACAGATTTACCAGCAATTTGCGGCGCAAGGCCAATCGTTTTTTAATTCTGCCGGGGATTTTGACGCCTGGGTGAACGGCGTGGACACCCCTGCCGATGATCCCAATATCACAATCGTGGGCGGCACGACGCTGACGACGACGGGGCCGGGCGGCTCCTGGTCTTCCGAGACGACTTGGAACTGGGACGTCGAATACGGAACGAATTATGACGGGGTCGGCACCGGCGGAGGAATCAGCACGGTTTATCCCATTCCCGCCTGGCAAGTGGGAATCAACACGACCAACAACCATGTGTCGGCAACCATGCGAAACCTGCCTGACGTGGCGATGATCGCGGACAATGTGCTGGTTTACGCGGATGGCGGATCTACGGATACCGTCGGCGGCACCAGCATCGCGACTCCGTTGTGGGCTGCATTTGTGGCGCTGGCCAACGAGCAGGCGGCGGCCAACGGACAGGCCCCTCTGGGTTTTGTAAATCCCGCCATTTATGCCATTGCCAAGAGCGGCAGTTACGGCGCTTGTTTTCGCGACATCACCACGGGCAACAACGAATGGAGCCAAAGTCCCAATCTCTTCAGCGCCGTCCCCGGTTACGATCTTTGCACGGGATGGGGCACGCCGATTGGCAGCAATTTGCTCAACGCGCTGGCGCCGCCGGACCCGTTGCAAATTTCGCCCGCGAGCAATTTTGTTTCGGCCGGGGGAGTGGGAGGGCCGTTCAGCGTCACTTCCGGCAACTATGTATTAACCAACGCGAGCGCGGACACGGTGAGTTGGGCCGTGGGCAGTTCGGCGTCGTGGCTGACCATTACGCCGCCGGCGGGGACGGCAGGTCCGTTTTCGAACGTTGACGTATTGGTCGCGTTGAATGACGCGGCCAGCAATTTATCTCTGGGAACTTATTCCGCGATGCTCTTGTTCACCAACCTCAACGACGGAGTCGTTTTTACGCGGGAATTTGTATTGTCCGTTCTCAACCCGCCGGTGATATCGACGCAGCCGACGAATCAAACAATGCTGGGCGGCGCGACCGTTACTTTCACGGCGGTGGCGGGCGGCGGACTTCCGCTGTATTTCCAATGGCAGCACGGCGGCACCAACCTCACCAACGGCGTGGGCGTCAGCGGCGCGCAACTGGTTTTGTCCAACGCGGGCAACATTTACGGATCTGGCACCAGCGTCCTGACGATCAGCAACGTCACGCTTACGGAGGTGGGAATCTACACGATGATCGTCAGCAATGCCGCGGGGGCGACCGTCAGTTCCAACGCCCTTCTTATCGTCCCACCGTCCATACCCGTGATCGTCCAGCAGCCCGCCAGCCAGACAGTGCAGGTGGGCGCGACGGTGCAATTTGCGGTGGCGGCGTTGGGCACCGCGCCGTTTAACTTTCAATGGCAGGATAACGGGGCCAACCTTTCTGACGGCCCCGGAATTTCCGGCTCAGCCACTCCGACTCTGACCCTGAGCAACGTGTCGGCGGCGGATATTGGGACTTACACCGTGACGATTGCCAATACCGTCGGGTTGGCTTCCAGCGCCGGGGCCGTTTTGACTGTCGATGTCGTTCCGGCGGGGTCGCAACTGGTGCAAAACGGGGGATTCGAAACCGGCAGTTTTTCTTCGTGGAGCGAATCAGGAAACGTGGCGGACTGTTCGGTGAGCAGTGGCGTTCCTGGCGTTCATTCGGGCGCTTATGGCGCGCTGCTGGGATCATCCGGTTCGCTCGGCTACCTTTCCCAAACGTTGCAGACCTCACCTGGCGGAACCTACATGCTTTCGTTTTGGCTTAATTCGCCGGATGGGCTTGGCCCCAATGAGTTTGAAGCAGTCTGGAATGGCCAGGTGTTGTGCGATCAAGCGAATGTCGCCGCCGTTGGATGGACCAATCTACAATTTCAGGCGGTCGCGACCGGTGCCGGCACGGTGCTGCAATTCGGTTTTCGCGACGACCAAAGTTTCCTTGGCCTTGATGACATTAGTGTTACGCCTCTGTTAAGCGCGGATGGCCCTCCCGTGATTGCCGTCGAACCGAGCGCCTCCACCGTCGCGCTCGACGCGAGCGGCGCCAATTTGAATGTGCTCGCGGCCGGGCAATTGCCATTAGCCTATCAATGGTACTTTGACGGCACGAACATCGGCGGCGCCTCCGGCTCCGCGCTGGCCCTGACAAATCTCTCGACCAATCAGTCTGGAACTTACACAGTCGTCGTCTCCAATTCGCTTGGTTCAACGGTCAGTTCCAATGCGCTGGTTTTGGTGCTGACTGGAACTTCTACCCTGGCCACCTTTGACAATCTTTCCGGCAATGGCTCGGCTGTCCCGGACCCGTATGATGGATTGTACTGGAGCAATTTTAATTCCCTCAACGGCCTTACGGCGGACGCTCCGAGCGGCTACGGTGTTTCGGTAATTTCTCCCGATAACGTTATCTTCGATGGTTTCGGCGCCCCCGCGGCAATCGTCTCGGCCATTCCGTTCGATCTGCTGACGTCCTATATGACAGCGGCGTGGAACGACGACCTTTTGGTGGAAGCCAAGGGTTACGTCGGTTCGAATTTGGTCTATGACACAACTTCGTCACTGAGCGCAACGGCCTCGAAATTGGTTACCTTCGATTACCTTGGCGTGACGAGCGTGGAGTTTATTTCGTCCGGCGGCACGCAGCATTCGGGCGATGTCGGCGTCGGCACGCATTTTATTATGGATAACGTCAGCCTGATATTTCCGCCCAGCCCGCCGGCGATTGTCACGCAACCCTCCAATGTGCTCGCAACTGTGGGAGGCAACGCGACTTTTTCGGTGGGCGCGGAAGGGTCCGCGCCCTTGAGCTATTACTGGAACCTCAATGGATCGCCGATCGCCGGCGCCACGGCTTCGAGCTACAGATTGACTAACGTGCAGGCGACCAATTCCGGCAGCCAGTTCACCTGCCTGGTGGCCAATCAGTACGGCACGGTGTTGAGCCAGCCTGGAGTATTGTCGGTGATTAAGCCTCCCGGCTCAACCGTTTTGTCCGCGGGCGATATTGTCGTCACCATTACAAACTATGGCGGGCGCATCAGTTCGCTTCTCTTCAACGGCATAGAGCTTTATCGCGTGGGGATTGTGATTTCGGATTGGGGATTGCAAACCGGGACGAACGCCGCGACGTTTGTCCGCAACGAGGCAAACACCGGAACGATCGGACAGCCGATGAGCTTGCTCTTCTCCAACAACACCTCGGCTTTCTACAGTGGAAGCTATACCGCAGGCGGCGCGAACGTTGCACTTGGCCGAAGCTACGTGCTGGTCCCGGGTCTGGATGTGATGGAGGTGGGCCAGACCTTTACCAACAACGGCGCTTCCAGCATCACGTTGCGTTGCTTTGATACTTTTGATCCCGATTGGCAGTCAAATAATGTCACCTTCTACTATATGGCCGCCCAACGCTACACGAATTCAACCGCTGCGGGACCCATCCAAATCGGAAGCGGGATTCTAACCAATGACAATACGACAGTGCTGCTGGGCACGACCGACCCCTCGGCAGTGGTAGCCGCGTGTAATGCCAGTTATTTTGGAATTCAAAACTCCGCCGATCTTAACCTGTTCTTTGCGGACGATGGCGGAAACTCCGATGGGGCTGTCGTTGATGATACGCTGGACATAGGACGAGAAATGACGATTTCTCCAGGCGCGGGGGCGTCTTTTGTTTATTACCAATCTTTCAGCACCAATTCTTCCATGGCGCAAACCAATCTTGCGGGCGCCGTTACCGGTTTTCCGCCTGAATTTCAGTCAGCGGGACAATCGAACGGCACTTTGAGGCTGCAATGGGGCACGATATTGGGGCAGACGTACCAGGTCCAGTTCAAGACGTCTCTGAGCCAAACCATCTGGTCCAATCTGGGTCCCACCAGCGTCGCGAATGGTTCGACCCTGATCACGACGGATTCCGTCAACGGGGACACGCAGCGGTTCTATCGTCTGATATTAGCGCCTTGAGTGCGGGCCTTTTAATTCGAGGATTTTTGCGTTAATGCCGGCCTGGTCGGGGTAATCCGGGCTGTTCTTCAAAAAACTTTCATAGACGGAAAGCGCCTGCCCTTCCTTGCCGGACGCCACGAGCATCTGCGCCAAATCGAGCGTCAGCCGGACTTTTTGCTGCGGCGTGGGATTGAATTTCAGCGCGCGACGGCAGGCCGCGATGGCCGAAGAAGGATCGCCCTTCATCTGGTAAATGTCTGAAAGTTTTTCCGTCAGCACGGCGCTGTCCTGCGGGACGCTCTTGTCCGTGAGATAAGCGATGACTTTGTCAGGAGAGAAGCCGAGATTCAAACCTCTGTCAACGACGCGCAGGTGAGACCATTCGATCAACTTGCTGTGCCGCCGCGCCAGGGCTTCGTGCAACTCGCGCGGGTCCTGTCCAAAGGGCCGGTAAAGCGGGTCGCCAATCACGGTCGTCTGCCATGATAAGGTTTGCTGACAGGCATAGGCCGCTTCCCCAAAAGTAAAGCCGCCCAACCACCGGGAGAAAAACACGGCGATGTTCGGAGTCCCGGAGAGATACGGCTCGTCGATGCATCCCATCGTGGCAGTCGCCCCCGCGGCCAGGAGCGGACCGCACCAGTAGTTCGTCGTGGTTCGCAATGACTTCGCGCTGAAGGAATGCAAATGATAAGCAAAAGCGCCTGGCATGAATTCCACTTTCGGCCGGGTGAACGGCCCGGAGACATTCCAATCGTACCAGCCCGCGTAGAGCGCTATCTGGCTCATTGGAAAGGCGGCGGAAAAAGTCTCCGGTCGCTTGTCCACGATGGTTTCGAATCCATAGCGGCGCGAGATTTCCGCGGCCGCCGCGATCCAATCGTCCCCCATTTTGTAAGGCCCGTTGGTCAGCCCCCGCAGGTCGAAGTAAGCCCGGCCCCAAAGCCCGTTGGTTTCCGCATCGAGGGCCTTGTCCACCAATTGGCGCGCGATGCCGGCGGTCGGTCCGTCCAGTCGCGCCACCATCACGACGCCGTTAGTGGGGTCGAGCCAGAGAATATTGGTGGTTTCGTAGCACGGGTTTCGCAGCGGGCCTGTCAATTGCAACGCCGGATCTCGCGTCGGCAGCGTGCAGAGTTCGGAATCAACCGCAGCGCCGTTGCGGCGAAGCTCCGGCTGCATTTTGTTCGTGCCGGCTTCGACCAACGTCGGGTCTTCGGCGATCCGCAGCGGGATTCCGTAACACAAAACCACGTAACGAATTCTTGCGGCGGAAGGCCGCACCGCATTCGCTGAGGGATAAATGAGAAGCCTGTTGTTTTCCAGGAATCGGAGCAACGGACGCTGCAATCCGTCCCGGTAATCCGCGCGCGTCATCGTTTCATCCGTGGGCAGCTCCAGTCCGAGGATCTGATCGGGCGGCACGTTGCGCCGCGCGGCATAATGCTCGGCCACGTCTTTGGAATCCGGTAGGCGCGAATTGTAAACCACTACAACGGCATCGCCCGTCTCGCCGTTGCAAACCAGCGGCCCGGCGACCGCCAGCAGCAAACCTGCAAAAAGTATCCTACTCCAATTCAAAGCGCAAGCCGTCATAAGCAAATTCCACCTGGGCCGGCAATTCCGCTTGCGCGATGTCATGGTCAAAGTCGTGCGTCAAATGCGTGAAGCACGTCCGCGCCGCGCCGATTCGCCGCGCCGCCGTCAACGCCTCGTCCAGGCACATATGTGTCGGGTGCGGGGCTCGCCGCAACGCGTCCAGCACCGCGACCTCCACTCCTTTGATGCGTTCCACAACCGCCGACGGGACTTCCTTGCAATCGCTTAAATAGGCGAGCCGTTTTTTGCCGTCCTGCACAAAAAGAAAACCGGTGGTCCCGACGACACCATGGGGCAGCGGTAGCGGGAAAATCTCCAGGTCGCCCAGTGAAAACGGCCCGTCGATAATGTGCGGGTCAGGAATGAAATAGCCCTTCGGAATCGTCGCCGCGCAAAATGCGTATTGAAAGACGCGCCGCAAATCCGCCATCGTCGCCGCGCTTGCGTAGAGGGGCAAAGCCTTCCCGCCGCGCAAATCGCAAAACCTGCGGCAATCGTCCAATCCCATGATATGGTCGGCGTGCGAGTGTGTGAAAATGACCGCGTCCAGCCAGCGAATGTTTTCGCGCAGGATTTGCAGGCGGAACTCCGGCGTCGTATCGACGACGAGCTTGACCTTGTCGGTCGCCACGTAAATGGAGGGGCGCGTGCGATGATTTTTCGGATTTGCCAGAAACTCCGGCGGATAATCCTTTCCAATAATCGGCACGCCCTGGGAAGTTCCAGAGCCAAGAAAAATAACCCGAAAAGACACGGGTAAGTTTAAGGTTTGAAGTTTCAGTTTGGAATCTTAAAGTTTGGCCCAGCCGATGTTGAGCACGCTGCGCATTAAGAATCTTGCCCTAGTGTCCGACCTGACCTTGCTCCTGGAGGCCGGTTACAACGCCATTACTGGCGAAACCGGCGCCGGCAAATCCATCATCATCGGCGCCCTGGACCTCCTCCTGGGCGAACGCGCCGACCGCACCCTCATTCGCGCCGGGTGCGACAATTGCTCCGTCGAGGCGATGTTTGACCTCGGACAGATCAATGCCGCCGTGGAAAAACTCCTCGATGAAAACGGCCTGGAACGCTGCGCGGATAACCAGCTCCTTCTGAAACGAGTTTTTACCGCCGCGGGCGCCAACCGCCAATTTGTCAACGGCTCCCCGGCCACTTTGAACGTGCTCGCCGCCATCGGCCGCGAATTGGTGGACATGCACGGCCCGCACGATCACCAGTCTCTCCTTCATTCCGCCCGGCAATTGGATATTTTGGACGCCTTCGCGGGCCTCAAACCGTTGCGCGAAAAATTCGCCGCCCTCGTCGCTCGCGGGCGCGCGTTGGAGGAGCAAAAGGCCGCGCTGATCGTCGATGAACAAACCTGGGCGCGCCAACTCGACTTGCTCCGTTTTCAAGTCAACGAGATTTCTTCCGCGCAATTACAGCCGAACGAGGAGGCGAGCGTCGAACAGGAATTCAAGCGCGCCGGCAATGCTGCCCGCCTCCTTGAGTTGTCGCAGACCGCCCTCCAACTCCTGAGCGAACAGGACGATTCGGTCCTGCGTAGGGCAGGGGAGTTGGGCAAGACTTTGCAGGGGTTGCAGCGCCTGGACGCGAGGGCTGCGCCGCTCCTGGCCGCACACGAACAAGCCGCCGCGGCGTGGGGCGAATTGCAAGCGGCCCTTCGCCGTTACGGGGACACCGTGGAGGTCGATCCCGCGCGCCTGGGCCAGTTGGAACAACGGCTCGATCTGATTCACTCGCTCCGCCGCAAATACGGCGCCACCCTTGCGGACGTGATTGCGTTCGGGACCGACGCGGAGACAAAGCTGCGCCAGCTTGAATCCCGCGATACCGAACTGGCCCGCATCAACTCCGAGACGGAAAAATTGCGCCTTGAAATGACGAAGGTCGGCGGCGAATTGTCCGCGCAGCGCCGGAAAGCCGGCCCAAAACTGGCGAAAGCCGCCGCGCAGCAATTGCAAAGCCTCGGGTTCCAGCAAAGTCATTTCGATGTCGCGATTTCCTCTAGCGCCGGGTTTGCGCCCTCGGGGATGGACGAAATCGAATTTGAGTTCGCGCCCAATGCCGGCGAACCCGCACGCCCATTGCGCGCCATTGCCTCCTCCGGCGAAATGTCCCGCGTGATGCTTGCGCTAAAGACGGTGCTCGCCGCCGAGGACGAAATTCCGCTGCTGGTCTTCGATGAAATCGACGCCAACGTCGGCGGTGAAACGGCTGCGGTGGTCGGCGAAAAAATGGCGCAAATCGCGCGGCGGCGCCAGGTCATTTGCATCACCCATTTGCCGGCGGTCGCGGCCAGCGCGGACTCGCATTATGTCGTGACCAAGCGGCAAAGCGAGGGCCGCACCCTTTCCGAAATCAGCCTGCTGGATCCTTCGGGTCGGATTCAGGAATTAACGCGGATGCTCGGCGGCCAGGGCGACGCCGCTCGCCGCCATGCCGAGGCTTTGCTGAAATCAGCCCATCGCCGCGCTGCAAATTGAGCTGGCCGTCACGCGATTTTAACCCCGGCGGCATCGAAGCGCTTCTTGGTGTTTTCCATCAAATCGGATTTGGCCTGCGTTATGTCGTCCGCATTGACGCACGTCGCGGTAAGCGTCAGGACGGTTCCGCCGCCGCTGACGCCCGTGATGAAACATCCGTTGACCTTGGCGATTTTCGGGACTGCCTTGGCAACGTCGAGAAGAATTTTCCGCGCCGCATCGATGTCCGTCCCGCTGGCCACAGAAAACGCCACGCTGATGGCGGGCGTGGAATGGCTTTGGGAGAGGTTGATGCTCGCCTGGCCAGCGATGGTGGAATTGGGAATGACCAGCCGGCGTCCGTCCGCGGTTTGCAGCGTCGTGTACCCCAGGTCGATGCTCTCAATGGTTCCGATTTCCGCCCCGTTGGGCCCACTGACTTGCACGCGGTCGCCGATTTTAAACGGACGGTAGAGGACCAGCGAAATCCCCGCCACAAGATTGCTCAACGTGCTTTGCGCCGCCATGCCCACGACCACCGACACCACGCCTACGCTGGCCAGCCCAGCAGTCCCGAATTTCTGCAACGCCGGAATCACGTGCGCGTAAACCAGTACGGCGATGATATAGACCAGCAACTTTCCGAATTGGCCGAGAAAACGGATTCCCGTTGGGTCGGCTCCATCGGCCTGCGCCCGGTCGAGATAACCATGAATCACCATGTGGACAAACCGCCCCAGTATCCATGCCCCCAGCAGCACCAGCACCCCGATAAAAAGCGCTCCGGGCAATGTCTTCGGCTCTAATAAGTTATCCACCCAATAGTTAAGCGTCGTCATTTCGCGCCCGGAATCGTAACGTCAACACGATTGCGAGGGCAAGCGGGGGATTTCGCCCGTAAAGAAACCATTGCGCCAGAGGCGAAATCACGCTTAAATTGCCCGTCATGCTGCAAACTATGGAAAGCCAAAGGGCTCCAGGTGTTGGTTCTTCATTCTCTGCGCAATATCTGAAGGCTTTTCGTTTTATGGTCCTTTCGCGAGTGCTGGACTTTAAAATGGCGGCCTTGTATCGCGCCGGGAAGATCCACGGCGGCGTCTTTCTCGGCCGCGGTCAGGAGGCCTTGAGCGCCTCCGTGGGAATGGCTTTGCGCAAAGGCGACGTTTTTGCACCGCTCATTCGCGACGGCGCGGGCCGCCTCGCTTTTGGCGAACCGGTCCTCGACGCTGTTCGCACTTATCTCGGTTCGGCGCTCGGCCCGATGCGCGGGCGCGACGGCAATGTGCATCGCGGCCGGCCTCGCGAAGGGTTGCTTCCAATGATCAGCCATTTGGGAGCGATGATTTCTGTCGTCAACGGCGCGTTGATGGTGCGCAAGTTCAAAAACATCCAGGGCACCGTAGGCGCCGCCTGCATTGGTGACGGCGGCACTTCCACCGGCGCGTTCCATGAAGCTTTAAACCAGGCCGCCGTCGAACACCTTCCGCTGGTTCTTGTCGTCGCAAATAATCAATTCGCCTATTCCACCCCGACATCCCGCCAGTTCGCCTGCGGGGATTTGTCGGACAAGGCCGCCGGTTACGGCGTCGATTCTCACAGTGTCGATGGCGCCAATCTCGAGGAGTGTCTTCGCATTTTGTCGGAAGCGGTCGCGCGCGCCCGGGCCGGGGCCGGCCCTCAACTCGTCGTCGGCACCTTGTTGCGTCTTTGCGGTCATGGCGAACATGACGACGCTCATTATATTAGCGCGGAACTCAAGAAATCCCAATTGGGCCGCGATTGCCTCAAGGTCGCGGGCGAACGACTCCTGCGCGAACGCTGGGCCGATGGCAAAGCCATTCGCGCAATCCAGCGCGAGGCCATACAGCAAGTCAACGAGGCCGTTGCCACAGTCCAACGCGAGGCGGGACCCGATCCTTATACGGAAAATTGGTGCGCGCTGGCCTCCCGCCATTTGAGCGAACTTTTTGAAACACCGTCGCCCCCGCTTCCGCCAGCGTCATGAGCATCACCTACCTCGAAGCCATTCGCGAAGCGCAGGCCAAGGCCCTGGCGGATGATCCGCGCGTGTTTATATATGGGCAGGATGTAGGGGCGTTCGGCGGCGCTTTCAAGGCGACCAAGAACCTTGCGTCCGAATTTCCCGGCCGCGTGATCGACGCGCCGATCAGCGAGGACGCCATTGTCGGCGCGGCCATTGGCGCGGCCATCGAAGGAATGCGGCCGATAATCGAAATGCAGTTTGCCGATTTTTCCACGCCGGGCTTCAATCAAATCATCAATCACGCCGCCACGCTCTATTGGCGGACGCGCGTTCCGTGTCCGATTACCATCCGGCTTCCGTCGGGCGGGACTTCCGGCGGGGGCCCATTTCACAGCCAAAGCATGGAAGCCCTTTACGCGCATTATCCCGGCTTGATTGTGATGACGCCCGCGACCGTTGAGGACGCCTACAGCATGTTGCTCGAAGCAGTGGCGATTGATGACCCCGTGATTTTCTGCGAGCACAAATATCTCTATTACCATCTCAAAGCCGCCCAATTGCCCACCGAAGCGATGCCAGTCGGCAAAGCGCGAATCGCCCGCGCCGGGCGCGACCTTACGATTGTGGCGTATAGCGCGATGTTGCACGAAGCGCTGGCCGCCGCCGAGGAAATGGCCGGCACCGGCACGGAAATCGAAGTGGTGGACCTGCGCTCGATCAAACCGCTCGATACGGACACCGTGGTTGCATCGGTGGCGCGCACCGGGCGCTTGCTCTGCGTCGGCGAAGCTTTCCCGTGGGGTGGAGTGACGGCCGAGGTCATCGCGCGCGTGGCGACCGAAGGCTTCGGCCTGCTCGACGCCCCGCCGCAACGCCTCAACGCCAAGGACACGCCCATTCCTTATCATCCCAATCTCTGGTCCATGCACCGGCCCACCGCGCGAAGCATCTGTTCGGCTGCCCGTAATTTGTTGCAAATGTGAAATGAAACAATTGCCCATCATCATGCCCCAGCTCGGCGAATCCATCGCCGAAGCGACCATCGTTCAGTTCCTCATCAAGCCCGGCGACGTCGTCGCGGCGGACCAGGATGTCATCGAAGTGGAAACCAACAAGGCCACGATGAACGTCTCCTCGCCGTGCGGCGGAAAGGTGATCAATCTGACGGCCCGTCTCAACGAAAGTTACCCGGTCGGCGCCACGTTGGGTCACGTCGAAATTTCCGAGGAGGAAGCGGAGCGCCTCGGCCTGGAAGAATCGGTGACCGAAGAACAACGGCCCGCTTCCAATGGCTCCAATGGTGGCGGCAAACCCGTCGAGGCGGAAGCAAAACAAGGCGTCGAGCCGACCGTTCGCGGGCTGCCTGTGCCCGCCAATGCCGCGGGTGCCAGTTACATGTCGCCCCGAATGAAAGCCCGCATGGCGGAGCTGGGATTGCACGCCGCGGACCTCGCGGGCGTCCCCGGAAGCGGTGCCGCCGGTCGCGTGACGATTCAGGATTTTGAGAAATTTCTCACCAACCTGGAAAAGCACAAACTGAGCACCGCCTCCAGCATGCGCGTGGCCGTCGCCGACGCCATGCGGCGAAGCTGGAGCCGTCCCCTGGCGACGGTCGCGTTGCCGTGCTCGTTCGAAGCGCTGCTGGCTCATCGCAAAGTGAGCACTCCCAAAATCGGTCCCGCCCTTTACGCCGTCCGCGCTTTGGCCGTCGCGCTGGCGGAAAACAGCGCGCCTGCCGGCAGGTTGATCGGAAACAAAATCGTCCATCCTCCGTCCATCGATGTCGGCTTCGCGGTCGAAGCGGACGATGGCGTATTGGTTCCCGTTTTGCGCAATGCGGACGTCCGTCCGTTAAGCGATTTGGTGGTGCGCTACGACGAATTGGTTGTCCTGGCGCGCCAACGCCGCCTGCCGCCGGAGGCCACCGGCGGTTCCATTGCTACCGTCACGAATTTTGGGACTTTCGGTTTGACATGGGCCACGCCGATTCCGTTGCCCGAGCAAACTCTCGTCCTTGGTGTGGGCGCCGGCAAAAAGACCCCGTTTTGGGACGAGGCAAAAAGCCAGTTTGTCCCGGTGATGGAAGCCAATTTGACATTGAGCTTCGACCATCGCGTGCTCGATGGCGGCGCGGCGGGCCGGTTGCTGTCGCGCATTGCGGCGCTGTTGCAAACGCCGGAAAAACTTTAGGGCGCGATTGGTTTGCGAATGATTTTCGGCTCTCACTGCTCCACTGCCGGCGGGGTTTATACGGCGCTGGCCCGGGCGTCTCAAATCGGCGCCTCGTCCTGCCAGATCTTCGTCAAGAATAATATGCAATGGTTCGGCCGGCCCCATTCTCCGGAGGACATTCAACGGTTTTCGAAAGATTGGAAGCGGGGCGGCTTCGCCTCCGTTTTCGCCCACGCCGGCTATCTCATCAATCTCGGCGCGGGAGATTCCGAAAACCGTTCCAAGTCCCTCCAATCGCTCCAGCAGGAAATTGCCTTTGCGGAGGCGCTCGGATTGCCGTTTTTGGTGCTGCATCCCGGCGCCCATCTGGGAGCGGGCGAGGAGGAGGGATTGCGCCGGGTCGTCTCCGGATTGGATGAAGTTTGTCGCGCGACCAAGAATTGCCGCGTCCGTATCGCGCTGGAAAACACCGCCGGGCAGGGGAGCAGCCTGGGGAACCGCTTCGAGCATTTGGCCGCCATTTATGATCACGCCCAATTTCCGGAACGGCTCGGCGTCTGCATCGATACCGCCCATCTTTTCGCCTCCGGCAATGACATTCGAACGCCTAAAGGCTGGGACACAACTGTCAAACGCATGGACTCGTTGTTCGGGCGAAAACAAATCGTCGCCTTTCATCTCAACGACTCCAAAACTAACCTCAATTCCCGTGTGGACCGCCACGAGCACATCGGCAGGGGCAAAATCGGCCTGGAAGCGTTCCGTTTCATTGTCAACGATGCCCGATTTAAAAAATCGCCCGCCTGCATCGAGACATTCAAGTCCGAGGATTTGCACGAGGATGTGGAAAATCTCGCGACGTTGCGGTCGCTCGTCAAAAAGTGACTTGACAGCGGGTCATTTCGCCAGCGCGACGAAATTCTTCAGCAATCGCAGCCCCACCCCTTGGCTTTTTTCCGGATGGAATTGCGTCGCATACACGTTGTCGCGCCAGACCGACGACGCAAAAACTTCGCCGTAAGTGGTCTCGGTGGCGGCAATCGAGGGGTCGGTCGGTTTGGGAAAAAAACTGTGGACAAAATAGACGTAACTCCCCGGCGCGATTCCCTGGTAGATCGGGCACTCGGGACGGACAATGTTAAGCTGGTTCCATCCAATTTGCGGAATTTTCAGGGCGCTGGAGAATCGCACGACCTTCCCCCCAAAAATCCCCAGCCCCGCCGCGCAACTGTTGAATTCCTCGCTTCGCTCAAACAACGCCTGGTAGCCGACGCATATGCCCAGGAACGGACGCCCCGTCTTGATGAAATCCCGGATGCCGCCGAGCAATTCCTGCTTTTCCATGGCGTTGACGCAGTCATCGAATGCCCCAACTCCCGGAAGAACCACCGCGCCGGCCCCCTTCATTTCATCCGGGCTTTTGACGATGCGTACATCGGCCCCCACTTTGAGCAGCGCCTTTTCCACGCTGCGCAAATTTCCGGAGCCATAATCAACCAGCGCGATCACGATTCAATAGATTAGAATCATCGCGATGGCGTTTTCAACTGACTTAATGGGATCGGCCGGCTTTTGGGCGCGCGGCGTGATCGGAGTCACTCCTTTGGTGCCATGCAACAATTGCCGGGCGAGCCGGGCCTTGACGGCGTAATTGACGTTTTGCGGTACCACCCCTTGCAATTGCATGACAGCCATGTCGTTCAAGCGCGCCACGACAATGCCCACCACTTCTCCATTGGCGTCGCACAACGGCCCGCCGGAATTCCCCGGCTGGACGGGCACGCTGATTTGGTATTCCGAGGGATCGTCCTGCATACCGGTAAGGCTGCTGATCCTTCCGTCGGTGTATTTTGGCTCCAGCCCCTGCATTTCGATATTCGGAAAACCAATCGTGAAAACTTCCTGACCCAAATCCGCCGTGTCGCGCGCCGAGATCGCCAGCGCTGGGAAACCCAAGCCGCCCGCATCCACCTTCAAAAGCGCGAGATCGTTGGTTTCGTCGGTGTCAATCACCGTGGCGGTAAAGACGCGCGAGCCAAATTTCACCTGGACCCTGGCCGCCCCTTTGACCACGTGAAAATTGGTCAGCAAATAACCATCGCGCGACACAAAAAATCCCGAACCGATTGCCCGTAGCCTGTCGTGGTCCGGCAAGGAGGCGATCTCATAACTGTGCATTCTCGGAGCATCCGGCAGGACGGCTGCGGCTGCCCCTTGCTTCAAAATGACATCGGGAATCTCGTTTCGTTTGCAGACCCGCCCCACGTCGTATGCGCGGATCGTTTTCTCGTAATTGAACTTGTTCATGTAGCTGAACGTGCCCGTCACCTTGGCCATGATATCGATCGTGTCGTTGTCCGTGTAAATCGGGGGCAGGCTGCGCACAAAGATCGCGGTGGGATTGGGCTGGCCCGGATTCGGATCGACCAGCGCGCCATCGCCGGCGACCTGCAAGATTTTTGCGCCGACAAAATGTGTCCAGCCCGCCTGGGGTTTTCGCATGTCATAGACGACACCCTCCACCTGTCGAAAATACCCGGCGCGAATTGCCTGGTCGAGGGATTCAGCCGCCTGCTTTTCCGCCGCCACCTTGGATCTCCCGACTTGGTCCATGCTGATGCCCCAGGAATCGAGAAAGGCTTTCGGCAATTTATCCGGCGTGACTGTCGTTCCGCCGCTCGGATACAAGAGGACGACGCGACCGCCACTGACCAAATGGGCGTCCTGGATGCCGACGTATGAAGTGCCATCGATAGTGACCGAGGTCATTTTCTCGGCGGCCAAAGCTGGCAAAAGCCAGAGCGCGCAGAAAATCATCGATAGCCATTTCATGTCCCTAGTATCCCATAGCGCCCCAAATCTTTCAACCCACGCGACAAAGAGAGGGAGCCTGCCAAATCAGGGTGGCAAATACCCTCCCAAATTCGTCCAGTCAATATGGGGGGGTTCCACCTACTGTTAGAACCGGGCGCTTTGGCCTTCGATATTTGAATTATGCGTGCAATGGTTCTCGGTGCCGCTGGTAAACCGCTCGCCGCAGTGGAGCGGCCGATTCCCCAGCCTGGCCGCGGCCAGGTGCTGGTGAAGGTTCATGCCTGCGCCATCTGCAGGACTGATCTTCATGTGATCGATGGTGAACTCAAGCATCCGAAACTCCCGTTGATTCCCGGACATGAAATCGTCGGAACTGTGGACGCTCTCGGCGAGGAGGCGCGCCAATTTGCCGTCGGCGACCGCGTCGGAATACCGTGGCTAGGCTGGACTTGCGGTGAATGCGCATATTGCCGGTCAAACCGGGAGAACTTATGTGACAAAGCACAATTCACGGGATACACGCTCGACGGCGGCTATGCCGAATACGCCATCGCCGACCAGCGTTTTTGTTTCCGCATTCCGCAATCCTATTCTGATGCCGAAGCCGCTCCGCTGCTCTGCGCCGGCCTCATTGGATTCCGTTCTTTGAAGAGGGCGGGCGACGTGAAAAAAGTGGGAATTTACGGATTTGGCGCCGCCGCCCACATCGTTGTTCAAGTCGCAAAATTTCGAGGACAGCAAGTTTATGCATTCACCCGTCCCGGTGATGCTCCCGCGCAGCAATTCGCCCGCGCCCTCGGTGCCTTTTGGGCGGGCGGATCCGACACTTCACCACCCGACCAACTTGACGCCGCGATCATTTTTGCGCCTGTCGGAGATTTAGTCCCCAAGGCCCTCGCCGCCGTTCTGAAAGGCGGGTTGGTTGTCTGCGGTGGAATTCACATGTCCGACATCCCGTCATTTCCCTACGATCTAATCTGGGGAGAGCGGTCAATTTGTTCAGTCGCAAATCTTACGCGCCGGGACGGCGATGAATTTTTCCGGCTTGCTCCCCATGTCCCGGTGCGAACTACCGTGCATACTTTTCCGCTTGCTCAAGCGGGCGAGGCGCTGGAGCAGCTCCGCCTCGGAAAATTTGAAGGCGCAGCCGTGTTAGTCCCGTGAGCGAGATGAATCCACTGACGTCACTCACAGTGTGCATTTAATTTATCGCAAGATACTGCTTGCAAGGTCTTTGGACGGTCAATACGTTTGCCTTCGGCTGCGGAAATAAGTCAAGAATTTGAATCGTGTTTTCGGGTTCTGTTCTGTCAACCAAGTATGGTTGGCTCAGACTTTCTGCGGCGGCATCTTTGGAACCTGAATGGGTTGCCAGGGAGAATTGTTTATCGTGAGCGAACTGAACCAGATGGTTGTTTTCCGTTTGGACGAGCAGCGATATGCGTTAGTGCTGGCGGCGGTCGAACGCATCGTCCGGGCCGTGGAAGTGATCCCTTTGCCAAAGGCTCCGGCGATCGTACTGGGCGTCATTAACGTCGAAGGCCGCATCCTTCCTGTGTTCAATGTTCGCCGGAGATTCGGGTTGCCGGATAAAGGGATCACACCAACCAATCAATTTCTCATTGCGCGAACGGAACGGCGTCCGGTGGTCCTGGTGATTGATGAGGCAGAGGGCATGATCGAACGCTCGTCCGCTGACATCGTTGGCCCGTCCGGGATTGTTCCTGGCTTGGAACAAATTCGAGGCGTCATTAAACTCGACGACGGTTTGGCGTTGATTTACGACTTGGAAAAATTTCTCTCGTCGGATGAAGCATCTGTCCTGGAAGAAGCGATGAGCAAGGAGACGGCGCGTGAGCACTAGTACTAATACCGTGCCCAGCGTTCTGTGGTCGCGTCTGAGTGAGTTCATCGCTGAGAAAATGGGGTTGTATTTCCCGCCTGCGCGCTGGGCGGATTTGCGGCGCGGCATTGAGAGCATGGCGAAGGAATTTAATTTTTCCGATCCCACCGCGTGCATTGACTGGCTCTTGAAGGGGCCGTTGTCAAAGGCGCAAATCCTGGCGTTGGCGGGCCATCTGACCGTGGGTGAAACCTATTTCTTTCGAGAGAAAAGAACGTTCGAGGTCCTCGCCGATTCGGTGCTCCCTGAGTTGATCCGCCTTCGGCGAAGCCGCGGTCGCCGCGCCTTGCGACTCTGGAGCGCGGCTTGTTGCACGGGCGAAGAGCCTTATTCGCTGGCGATCCTGCTCCACCAACTCATCCCCGATTTGGCAGACTGGAACGTGACGATCATGGCGACCGACATCAACGGGAAATTTCTCCGAAAAGCCGTCGCCGGGGTTTATGGGGAATGGTCATTTCGCGAGTCGCCCCCTGGATTCAGAGAGCGCTACTTCCACCACGCCGGTAATGGCCAATACGAGATTGCGCCGGGGATCAAGAAACTGGTGACGTTCGCGCAGGTGAACCTCGTGGAGGATTTTTATCCTACTTTGGCAACCGACACCAACGCAATGGACGTGATCTTCTGCCGCAATGTGCTGATGTATTTTACCCCGGCGCAAGCTGCCAGGGCGGTGCATAATCTGCGTTGCGCGCTGATTGAGGAAGGTTGGCTGGCGGTCAGCCCCTGCGAAGCCTCACAGACTTTGTTCTCCCGATTTGCGCCAGCCAGCTTTCCCGGCGCCATCCTCTATCAAAAAAGAGAAGGAAAGGGCCAAATCGCGCCACCGTTGACGCCGCCAGTGTGGAACGAAGCCGCCCCGGTCGCCATGCTTGCGCCTGAAATGCCTGTGTTCGAGATGCCACCGGCTGAAGAACCCTCTCAGCCAATCACGCCACCGAACCCGCTCGCTGTGGCTACAACACTTTACCAGCAGGGCCGCTATGCGGAGGCGGTCGAGACGCTCCTCAACTCGATGGCAACGCGCGACGCCCCCAATCTTAAGGCGTTTTCTTTGCTGGCGCGCGCTCTGGCCAATCAAGGGGAGTTGGCAGGCGCCCTGAATTGGTGTGATCGGTGGGTTGCCGCCGACAAACTGGATGCGTCTGGGCATTATCTGCGCGCAGTTGTTTTGCAGGAACTTGGCGACCGCAACCAATCGCGTCGTTCGTTGCAACGGGCGACCTATCTCCGGCCAGACCTGGTGTTGGCCCATTTCGCCTTGGGAAATCTCGCGCGAGCAGATGGCAGGAGTGACGAGGCGGACAAGCATTTCGCCAACGCCTTGGGTTTGCTCAGGGATTGTCAACCAAACGACGTCCTTCCTGAATCCGACGGTTTGACGGCTGGCCGGCTGATTGAAATTATCTCGTCAATCACGGCAGTCGGAACCTCGCCATGACAAAGGAACAACATTAGCAACGGAACTTCCAACGACAGACAAATTCTTCGCGCGCGAGCACAATCCCTGGCGCGGCCTTTGAATCCTCCGGCGCAGGCCCAAGGGGACCTCGAATTGCTGGAATTCCGGCTCGCGCAGGAGCGTTACGCGTTGGAAGCACGGTTCGTGCGAGAGGTTTCTACCTTCAAGGACTTGACGCCGCTGCCGTGCTGCCCGCCTTTTGTTTTGGGGATTGTCAATGTGCGGGGCCGCATCCTGCCCGTGCTGGATCTCAAAAAGTTTTTCGACTTGCCAGAGAAAGGTTTGACCGACTTGCACCGCATCATCCTTGTTGGTGACAACGATCTCGAACTGGGTCTCCTGGCGGACATGATCGTGGGTGTGCGCTCCATTCCAGCGGCAGGCTTGCAGGATTCATTGCCGACGCTCACCGGCGTTCGCGGCGACTACTTGAAAGGCGTGACCGCCGAACGACTGGTGGTGCTTGACCTGGCCCACATCCTGGCCGACCCGAGAATCATCGTGCATGAGGAAGTTGAAACTTGAACAGAAACCCTTAACAAAAGTTGCGATTATGAAATGGACCGTTGGAAACAAACTAGCTGTTGGGTTTGGCCTGGCGCTGGTTATCTTTGTCATTGTCGGCGTGGTGTCCTACCGGAGTTCCCTCCAACAAGCGCAAGCCGCTGATTGGGTATCGCACTCGCAAGAAGTGCAGGGACAATTGACGCAGTTGTTTTCGGACATGCAGGATGCCGAGACGGGCCAGCGCGGTTTTCTGATTACGGGTGTTGAACGCTATCTGGCGCCGCACACCGCGGGCGCGAGTCGCGCGGAAGAAGATCGCCAGGCCCTGTTGAAGTTGGTCAGCGATAATCCCGCACAAGTGGCCCGGGCCGAGGCCCTCGCGCCATTGATTGAGCTTAAACTTTCCGAACTGCAGGAAACGATTGATCTGCGCAGAACCAACAGCTTCGAGGCGGCCCAAAAAGTCGTGCTCACGGGCCAAGGCAAAAATACCATGGACGATCTTCGCAAGATCATGAAGGACATGAAAACCGAAGAGAAGGAATTGTTGAAGAAGCGGGCGGCCGAAGATGCAGCCCAGGTCAGCCAGACACACTTCACCATTATTGGCGGCACATTCGCCGCGCTGGCGCTGGCTGCGCTGGCTGGGTTCATCATCACCCGCAACATCGCCGGCCCGCTCAAGGAAATCACCGCGACGGCAGACCGAATCGCCTCCGGTGACTTGAGCGCTGCGGTTACGACCGATCAGCGCGAGGACGAAGTGGGTGTGCTGGCCCGGACTTTTGGCCGAATGACAAACTCCTTGAAAGAAATGGCCGAGGTCGCCGGCAAGATCGCCAGCGGTGATTTGCGGACGACCGTCAAACCACAATCACCCAACGATGTTCTTGGCAACGCCTTCGCGCGGATGACCGAAAACCTGCGTGAACAAACCCGGCAGTTGGTGGAAGGCGCCAACGTGCTCGGATCATCGGCAAGCGAGATTGTGGCTTCGACCACGCAACTGGCCTCGAGCGCCAGCGAGTCGGCGGCGGCTGTGAGCGAGACGACGACGACGGTGGAAGAAGTCCGGCAGACCGCCCAGGCCGCCAGTCAGAAAGCCAAAGCTGTTTCCGACAGCGCGCAAAAGGCCGCGCAAATATCCCAAAGCGGGCGCAAATCTACGGAGGAGGTTGTGGCAGGCACGGGCCGAATCCGCCAACAAATGGAGGCCATCGCCGCCAGCATGGTGCGTTTGAGCGAACAGAGCCAGACCATCGGGCAGATTGTCACGACCGTGGAAGACTTGGCGTCGCAGTCTAATTTGCTCGCCGTCAATGCCGCGATTGAGGCGGCCAAAGCCGGCGAGCACGGCAAGGGATTTGGGGTGGTGGCGCAGGAAGTCAAAAGCCTGGCCGAACAATCACGCCAGGCAACCAATCAGGTTCGCGCGATTCTGAGCGATATACAAAAAGCCACCGCCGCGGCGGTCCTGGCGACAGAGCAAGGCAGCAAGTCTGTCGAAACAGGGGCAAAGCAAACCGAGGCGGCGGGTGAGTCCATTCAGGCACTTGCCAGCAGTGTGACGGAGGCGGCGCAGGCGGCGACGCAGATTGCCGCTTCGAGCCAGCAGCAATTGGTGGGAGTGGATCAAGTGGCCGGGGCGATGGAAAACATCAAACAGGCCAGTACGCAGAACGTCGCCAGTGCCAGACAATTGGAAGTTGCCGCGCGCAATCTGAGTGAACTCGGCCACCGGCTCAAACAGATTATCCAACACTACAAGATTTGACCCATCGGCATGAGCGCTCAGGAAGAAGAATTCCTCAAGTCACTGCGGGCGACTTTCAAAGTCGAAGCCGCTGAGCACTTGCAGGCGATTGCGGCGGGCTTGCTGGCGTTGGAGAAAGCGCCTCCCGCCAACGAACAACGCGCCCATGTCGAAACAGTGTTTCGTGCCGCGCACAGTCTCAAGGGCGCCGCGCGGGCTGTGAATTTCGCCGCGGTCGAATCGGTTTGTCAGTCGTTGGAAAACGCATTCGCCGCGTGGAAACGCCAGGACACCGTTCCGTTGCGGCATGAGATGGACGCTATGCACCGGTTGCTTGACACCGCAACCGAAGCTCTCAACGCCCCGGAAGTCCGGCGCGATCCGCCTCTCGTGGAAGGATTGTCTAAAAGTCCGGCTGTCGCTGTCGAAACAGTTCCGACGAAAGTCTCGCCAGTTTTGCCTTCAGGCGCAGCCGGGAAAACTCCAATCTCCGATACCGTGCGCATTTCTGTGGCCAAATTGGACGCGCAATTGCTCGAGGCGGAGGAAATGCTGGCGGTGAAACTGACCGCGGCGCAGAGGGCAGGGGACGTGCGCGGGTTGGCGAATGAATTGGAGGTATGGAACAAGGAGTGGGCGGCAGTTCAGCCGGAAATACGGGCGCTTCGTCAGTCTTCCGACCGGCCCGCTTCTCCTCAAAGGAATCTTCCCCGGTCGCCGGCCTTGGCCAGGGTCATTGAATTCCTCGACTGGAACCACGATTACCTTCGGTCGCTCGAAGGCAAAATCACCACGCTGAGGCAAACGACCGAGCAGGACCACGCAGCCGTTGGCAAACTGGTGGACGACTTGTTGGAAGATTCCAAGAAAATGCTTATGCTTCCGGTGGCAACATTGACGGCATTGTTCCCAAAACTGGTGCGCGACCTCTGCCGTGACCAGGGCAAAGAGGCCGGCTTGGTGATCAGAGGCGAAGAATTCGAAATAGACAAACGCATTCTGGAAGAGATGAAGGACCCGTTCATTCACCTTTTGCGCAACTGCATTGATCACGGCATTGAGAAGCCGGAGCAGCGCGTGAAACTTGGCAAACCGCTCCGCGCGACGATTACTTTTGTCGTCTCGCCCATCAACGGCAGCAAGGTTGAACTCCTCGTGTCGGACGACGGTTCCGGCATCGACATAGACAAAGTCAAAGAAGCCGCCGTCCAACGCGGCCTGATTTCGGCGGAGCAATCGCGCGTAATGACGCAATCCGAAGCGATGGCGCTCGTCTTTCAGGCCGACGTCTCCACCAGTCCGATCATCACACAGTTGTCCGGTCGCGGACTGGGGCTGGCCATTGTGCGGGAGAAAACCGAAAAACTTGGCGGTCGCGTTTCCGTGGAAAGCCAGCGCCGCGTCGGAACATCCATTCGCATCGTCTTGCCGATTGCGGCGGCCACGTTTCGTGGAATCCTCGTCGAGGTGGCGAAACGCCAATACATTGTGCCGACCGCGCAGGTGGAGCGGGTCCTGCGTTTCAAAGCGACGGATGTTCAAACGGTCGAAGGCCGCGAAACCCTGTCCTTGAATGGGCGCGCCGTTGCCTTGGTTCGGATGGCCCAAATACTGGAATTGCCTCCGGCGGAACGAATGAGCGACCCAGCCGCCGCCATTCCGGCGGTCATACTTGGCGCCGATGACCAACGTATGGCCTTCGCAGTGGACGCCGTGCTCGATGAGCAGGAAGTGCTGGTAAAACGATTCGCTAAACCGCTTTCACGCGTGCGCAACATCGCTGGCGCCACCGTGCTTGGCTCCGGTCAGGTCGCTCCCATACTCAACGTCGCCGACCTCCTCAAATCCGCCAGAAAGAGCGGCGGCGCGGCGGCGCCAACGGCCGCGGGCGCAAAACCGGCGGAAGCGAAAACCTCAGCTATCCTTGTGGTGGAAGATTCAATCACCTCTCGCATGTTATTGAAGGGCATTCTCGAATCCGCCGGCTACCAGGTGAAAACGGCCGTGGACGGATTGGAGGCGTTCACCATCCTGCGCACCCAAAATTTCGATCTCGTCGTTTCAGATGTGGAGATGCCTCGTTTGAATGGCTTCGATCTGACGGCGAAGATTCGCGCGGACAAAAAGCTGGCGGAATTGCCGGTCGTGCTTGTCACCGCGTTGGAATCGCGCGAGGATCGCGAGCGGGGCGTCGATGTCGGCGCAAACGCCTATCTTGTAAAAAGCAACTTCGATCAAAGCAACCTGCTCGAAGCCGTCCGCCGTCTGGCCTGAAAACCGCATGACTACCCAAAACATCAACGTTCTGGTTGCCGACGATTCGAACGTGGCGCGGATGCTCCTCGTTCACCTCCTCGAGTCTGATCCGCAAATCCGCGTCGTCGGCGTCGTCAACGACGGCCAGGCCGCGCTCGAGTTCGTTCGCGCGAACAAACCCGATGTCGTCGTCATGGACATCCACATGCCCAACCTCGATGGATTCGAGGCGACGCGCCTCATCATGGAGACGCAGCCGGTTCCAATCGTCATTTGCTCCGCCACGACGGACACCAGGGAGGTCGTCGTCACGTTTCGCATGATGGAGGCTGGCGCCGTTGCTTGCGTGGAAAAGCCCGTCACCCGCGAGCACGCTGATTTTGAGCGGCTGGCCGCAAACCTGCTCGAAACCGTCAAACTAATGTCCGAAGTCAAAGTCGTCCGCCGCTGGCCCCGGTCACGGTCCTCTCCGGCAACTTCGCCGCGTCTTGTTGAATTAACGCCCGCGCCCGCGAGACCCGCGCTTGTCGGCATCGGCGCGTCCACCGGCGGCCCGCCTGTCTTGCAGACCATTCTTTCGAACCTGACAAAAGATTTTCCCGGCTCGCTTCTGATCGTCCAGCATGTCGCGCACGGCTTTCTGCCTGGCATGGTCGAGTGGCTCAACCAAACCACCGGATTGCCCGTCCATGTCGCGTCGCATGGAACTCTCCCGCTTCCAGGGCACGCGTATCTGGCGCCGGACGATTTCCACATGGGCATCGGCGCTGGCGGCCGGATTATGCTGGCGGGCGGAGAACCTGAGAATGGATTGCGGCCCGCGGTTTCGTATTTGTTCCGCTCACTGGCGGAGGTGTATGGACCAGACGCCGTGGGTGTCTTGCTCACGGGCATGGGCAGGGATGGAGCCGCCGAATTAAAACTGATGCGCGACAACGGCGCCGTGACCATTGCGCAGGATCGGGAAAGTTCCGTCGTGCATGGCATGCCCGGGGTAGCCATTGAAATGGGTGCGGCCATCCATATTCTTCCCGCGGACAAAATCGCCGCCGCTATCGTCACGGTCATTAACCGCAAACACCCTTTATGAGAGTTTGAACCATGAACGCCACGCCAACGCACCACGGCCAATCGGTGGCAATCCTCATCGCGGAAGACAGCCCCACCCAGGCCCAACGCCTTCAGCACGTGCTCGAACAGCATGGCTACCACGTCACCCATGCCGCCAATGGTCGCCTGGCCCTGGCAGCGGCTCGACGCCTCCGGCCCACGCTGATCATCAGCGATGTCGTCATGCCCGAAATGGACGGCTATGATTTGTGCCGCAGTGTCAAATCGGAACCCGGGTTGAAAGACACACCCGTTATTTTGGTCACAACCTTGTCGGATCCCCAGGACGTAATTCGCGGGCTGGAATGCCGCGCCGATCACTTCATCCTCAAACCCTATGACGAGGGCTACCTGCTGGGCCGCGTTCAGTTTGTTCTCATCAACCGCAATGTCCGTCAAGCCGAACAGGCCGGCATGGGCGTGGAAATTTTCTTTAACGGCCAGAAGCACTTCATTACCGCCGACCGTCTGCAAATCCTGAACCTGCTGCTCTCCACCTACGAAGCCGCAATGCAGCGGAACAAGGAATTATCCAACACCCAGGACACATTGCGGGAAACGAATTCCGAACTCCAGCAATTGACCCGCAATTTGGAAGACCGCGTCCTGCAGCGAACCGTGGAACTCGAACGCTCCAACGCAGCATTGCAGCAAGCCTACGATGACCTTCGACGAACCCAGGAGGCCGCCCTTCAACAGGAACGTCTCAGTGCCCTTGGGCAAATGGCCAGCGGCATCGCCCACGACATCAATAACGCCATATCTCCGATCGCACTCTACACGGAGTCGTTATTGGACACCGAGCCAAACCTCAGCGCCCGCGCCCGAGGTTATCTGGAAACCACTCAACGCGCCATTGAAGACGTGGCGGCCACAGTCGGCCGGATGCGCGAGTTTTACCGCCAGCGCGGAACACAGTTGGTCCTGGCGCCGGTGAACTTGAGCGAACTCGCGCAACAAGTCGTGGACCTGACCCGCGCCCGATGGAGCGACATGCCGCAGCAACGGGGAATCGTCATAAAAATGCAAACCGAATTGGCGCCCCGCCTGCCCGTTGTGATGGGAGCCGAAAGCGAAATCCGCGAGACACTCACCAATTTGATCTTCAACTCTGTCGATGCCATGCCAGAGGGCGGGACACTGACATTGCGCACCAAAGTTTCAGAACTTGCCGGGACTACGGCGTCACCGCACGTCCAGGTGGAAGTAACGGACACCGGTCTCGGCATGGATGACGAGACACGGCGCCGTTGCCTCGAACCGTTCTTCACCACCAAAGGAGATCGTGGCACCGGCCTTGGTTTGGCAATGGTGTACGGAATGGTGCGCCGGCACAGCGCCGACCTTGAAATTGAAAGCGCCGTAGGCCGGGGCACCACGATGCGATTGATCTTCCCGGTCCCGGCCGCCGTTGCCGTCGAGGCAGTCCAGCCTCCCACGCCTTCTGCCATCGTGGCCGCGCCACTCCGAATTCTTGTTGTGGACGACGACCCCACCTTGCTCAAGTCACTCCGTGACATATTGGAAGCGGACGGTCACACGGTCGTCACCGCAAACGCCGGCCAGACGGGCGTGGACACCTTCAGCGCCGCCCAACACAACGCGCCGTTCGCCGTCGTAATCACCGACCTCGGAATGCCCGACGTCGATGGACGCAAGGTCGCCAGCGCGATAAAAGGCATGTCGCCATCCACGCCCGTGATTCTTCTGACAGGCTGGGGCCAACGCCTCCTGGCTGAAGGCGATGTGCCGCCGCACGTAGATTGCGTATTGAGCAAGCCCCCCAAACTGCGCGAATTGCGTGAAGCTATGACTCGTTGTCTTAATACATTTCGGTCGTCATGATCCCCCTCATGTTTTTACGCGATCAGTCGCGAACGCAATGGGTTCGCCTGTTTCGAGCAGGCTTTTCAGGCTGCTGAGGATTGCCGGCCAACCGTTGTTGACGCCCCGGAACGTATTCGGATCTTTCTCGACATCTTCCGGCAGCAAGTTCTCGTGGATCAGGCGGAGTCTCACCTGCGACCCCATCGGCGCGAGTTCGTAGGTAACGCGCGAAAGGCCGTCGCGCTTTTTGGCAAGCTCCGGCCTGTCCTTCGGATTCCATGTATAGACAAGCTTGCGGCCCGGCTCGCAGACCAGCACCTCGCCGGAGTGATCGCCATGCTCTTCCATTCCCTTCGGCGGGAGGATGCGAACTTTGCCGCCGATTTTTTGTTCGACCTCCAGGCGGAAGCCGAACCAGTATTTCTCGGTGAAATCGCCGCTGGTCAGCGCTTCCCAGAGCTTTTCCGGCGTCGTGCGGATATACGTTGCGTAAACGAATTCAGTCTTTTCCATGATCATTCTCCTTTTTAATTTTTTCGAGACCCTTTTTCAAATCGCTCAACGCCTCGAGGCGATGCCGTTCGTATTTTTCAATCCAGCGCTCGTAGATCTCGTGCAACGGCACCGGGTTCAGATAATGCAGTTTCTCGCGCCCGCGCCATACCGTGACCACCAGGTTCGCCGTTTCCAGCAACCCCAGATGTTTGGTGACAGCCTGCCGCGTCATATCGAGATGCTCGCACAAGCCGCCAAGCGTCTGCCCGTTGCTTTTGTGCAACTGGTCAAGCAGCGAGCGGCGGCTCGGGTCGGCCAGGGCTTTAAACACTGCATCCATCTCGTGTGAGAATATGCAACCTAACGGTTGCATGTCAAATCCCTTCCGTGGATAAAACCACCAAAGTGCGAACGCAAAAATTCGGGTTTTCCCCGATTGCCCAAACCCGCCGCCTTGCTAAAATGTTGACTCGTGAAGGATCAGTTAAAGCTAGGTGACCACGCGGCCCTCTTTTTCAAGGCCAACGAAGAGCGCCTCGGGTATGCGATACCGTATCTCATTGAGGGCCTCCAGCAAAACGAGCGCTGCCTGTACATCGCCGACGAAAATACCGTATTCGAAGTCCTCGTCAGATTCCACCAGGCCGGTGTCAATGTGCGCGACCTCCAGAAAAAAGGCGCCCTCACCGTCCTCACCAAGCGCGAAACCTATCTGAGACACGGGCCATTCGAGCCGGAAAAAATGATCGTTGATCTACACAGCGAAGTGAAGTATTCGCTCGAACACGCCTTTTCCGGCCTTCGGTCCACTGGCGAAATGTCTTGGGCTTTGGACCTGCCCAGCGCCCTCGGCCGCCTTATTGAATACGAGGAAAAACTTCACCAACGGTGGCCGGCTGAATTCGGCGCCCTTTGCCAGTACAACGAAAC
>DATAXU010000113.1:0-10327 GCA_036272955.1 Verrucomicrobiia bacterium | reverse complement strand
CACAACACTTTTTCGGGTGGTTTTTATATCCTGGAAGGACGCGTGCAGTTCGCGGGCACCGAACCGACCGGCGGCACGGCCAATCCGGACGGTGGCGGCACCGGCCCGCTCTACATTTTTCCGGGGGCCTATTGGTTTCCCAGCGGCTCATCGGGCACGAACATGACCAACCCCATCTTCGTCGGTGGTTTGGGAGATTCCGGGGAATCCGGCATCGGCGCCATTCGTGGCGCGGGGGCGTTGTTATTGCAAGGGAAGATCACGCTCATCAGCAACGCCCGTATCGGCAGCGGCAACGCCGCGCCGTTGGTCCTGGGCGGACAAGTCACGGGGCCGTATTCGTTGGAATTATGTTCCGCCGCCACGGTCAATGGGGAGATCGGTCTGTCCAATTCGCTTAACAATTGGACCGGCACCACGACGATGAACGCGCGCAATGCGGCGGACGTGAACATAGTCATCGACTACACCAACGAAGTCATCCCCAACGGCGTGGGTTTTGGCAACGTCGTTATGAACGGGAACACCAGCACAGGGACTATTATTTGGAACCTCAACGGCTGGAACGAAACCATCAATGGCCTTTCCACGACGACTGTTGCGCCGACCGGGCTTACGGGCACCTCGAAACCGATCAACTGCTTTATTTCCAACCAGAGCCTGACCATTTCATCGACCCTCGCGGTTGGAGACAACAATTCATCCGGAAGCTTCGGTGGGAATATCACGGCGGGCCAGGGAATTGTTAATCTTGTGAAAATCGGAGACGGCGTTGAGACATTGACTTCCACCAATACGTTTACAGGGTTTACGACGATTTCGAATGGCGCGCTGGCCATTGGGCCGGGCGGAGCGATCTCGAACACCTCCAGCGTAACGGTTGAAAGCGGGGCAACGCTGGATATTTCGCACGCGACTACTCCACAGTTCACGCTGGCCCAGCCGGTGAACCTCAACGGCGGAACGCTGCTGGGAAATACTCTTAACGTGCCCGGCGCGCTGTCCATCCTCAACCTGACCAACGGGTCGATTTCCGTTGACCTGAATCCCAATACGACCAACGTTTTTGCGGGTTCAGTGACGACCGGCGGGACGACAAACCTCATCAACATTCTCTCCGTCGCGGGCATCACCGGCTATCCCAGCAGTTTCACCGTTATACAGTATAGCGGCAGCCTTGGCGGGGCCGGCCTGAATATCGGAATCGGCGCGGTTCCCAGCCCGGTCACCGGGGGCTACGTCTCCAACGACACGGTCAACCAGCGGATCGTCCTGGTTCTCACCAATGGTCCCAAATCACAAGTTTGGACCGGGCTGACGGACGGCACGACGTGGGACGTGGACGTCACGACCAACTGGATTGGTTTCAACACCACGCCCGACACATTCAACAACGCCGACTCCGTGCAGTTTGACGATACCATCCTGCTCACCAAACCGTCCGCTACGAATATCACGCTCGCGCCCAGCCAGCCTGTGCTCCCTTCGGCGATTGTCGTCAGTAACGCCAACGCCTATTACAACTTTGGGGGCAGCGGGGAAATTGGCGGCGGCGCCAACCTGGTGAAACTGGGAACTGGCTCGCTCATCATCTCCAACACCGGCGGCAATTATTTTACCGGCGGCATCACTATCAGCAACGGCGGCACTGTGGTTCTGGAATCCTCCCTCGATACCATATCGGGTGGCGCGACCATTGGGCCGGGGTCCACGCTGCAAATCGGCGTTGGCAACGGAGGCACGATGCCGTCGGGAAGCGTCGATGACGAAGGTTCGCTTGTTCTTGATTCCGGGACGCTCCTGGCGCCCATCATCGGGAACATCGGGGGCGCTGGTTCCTTTAGCAAGCTGGATCCGACTTTCCTGGTTTTGGCCGGGAATAACAGCTTTACCGGCGGGTTGACGGTCGCTTCGGGCGGCACCATTCAAGCCGACAATAGCGACGCCTTAAGCACCAATACCGCGATCTTTGCCAACGGGAGCACTTTGGATATCAACGGGCAGGATCTGGGCGCGGTGACTGTCACGGTTTCCGGGACGGGAGTCGGCGGCGTGGGAGCGATCATCAACAGCGGGGGCGCAGCGGAAAATGGGCTCCAGAACGTCGTCATGGCCGGACCGGCCACCTTTGGCGGAATCGGCCGTTGGGACATTCGCAACAACCCCGGCGCCAGCCTCAGTACGGGCGGCAACGCATACGATTTAACCAAAATCGGCGCCAACCAAGTTTCTCTGGTGGGTGTCACGGTGGATGCAAACTTGAACAACATTAACGTCAACCAAGGCATCTTCTCGGTCCAGGAAGGCACGACGAGCATCGGCAATCCTACGGCCAACTTGACGGTTTCCCCCGGCGGCACGCTGGATTTCTACGCCGCTTCCGGGTCCTACCAAAAGAACTTTATCCTCAATGGCGACGGCGTCACGACAACGCTGGAAATCGAGAGTGGCACGGCCACGATGTCGGGGCCGATGGCATTCAACAATAATTGTCTCGTTTCCCTGGTGGGAACGAGCCTGACGCTGGCATCAGGAGCGTCGGGGACCGGAACAATGAGCATCAGCGGGCCGGGTGAGCTTCAATTGCAGGGAACTCTGACTTATACGGGTCCGATTTCATTGACTCAAGGCACGCTGGAGTTCGACAGCATCAACGCCTCGGGCGGCGCCACCACGACAGTTGGAAGCGGCTGCGTCCTCCAAAGCGGCTCGGGGTCGGTCGGCGGCGTCACTGGCCCGGTGCAAGTCCAGGCCAACGGCTTCCTCAATCCGGGCGGCAGTAATCAAATCGGCACCCTGGCGACCGGCCCGCTGACGCTCAATAACGCCACGGTCGTTCTGGATGAAGGCACCAGCGCGAGCCTGGACTCGGTTGCCGTGACGGGCGGCCTGACACTCACGGGTGTAACGACCTTGTTGCTGAATCCGGAAGTGGGGCAGGTTTCGGCGGGAATCTTTCTGACGAACATCACGTATAGCGGGGCGCTGTCCGGCACGTCCAATAATCTCCAGGTCGTATCCACGATTCCCGGTTTCACCTATTCGTTGCTGGACCCGGCGACGAGGCCGGGGGCGATCGTGGTATCCGTGGTGCATGTGCCGCAACTCCAGACCTGGCGTGGCGGCGCGACCGGGGCGGCGAATAGATGGGACGTTGGAGTCACCAAAAACTGGATCGACAACAGTTCCAATAATATCGCCGACGTGTTCTCACAAAGCGACAACGTCACTTTTGATGATACGGCGGTCACGGCGAATGTTACGGTCGCGGTGCCGGTCTCACCGTTGTCAATTACGTTCAATAACTTTAATGACATCTATGACCTGACCGGCCCCGGCGCTCTTGTCAATGTGCCATCCCTCGCGGTGGGGGGATCGCAAATGGTCATCCTGGATAACGGCGGTTCCAGTAATTCCATTACCGGCGGGGTGAACAATCCGGGTGTGCTCCAACTCGGAAACAACGACACCAATGGCACCATTGGAGCCGGGAACATCACGAACAACGGGACACTCTATTTTGACCACAGCGATACACTTGCCATTCCCGGCAACATCAGCGGCACCGGAGGTTTGGTTCAAACCGGGAGCGGCGTCACAGTCCTGACGGGAAACAACAGCAACTATTACGGGTCGGTGATTGTCAGCAACGGCACCCTGCGGCTTGGTTCCGGAACGTCGCTGCCAACGGTCAATAATCTCAACATCGTTGTTTCCAACGGCGCCACACTTGACATTACGAACAATGAAAATATTGGCACCGGCACGGTGACTGTGGGCGGTTCCGGCGTCGGCGGCGCGGGCGCGATCATCAACAGCAGTGGCAGCACGACATTCGTCGCCCCCAATCTCGCCTACATTCAAATGACCGGCGACCTGACGGTTGGCGGAACGGGGCGTCTTGACCTGCGCGATGCGACCGGCACAGGCTTCAATGCCGGCTTAGACACCGGCGGCGTGCCTATGAACTTTATCAAGGCGGGCGTCAATCAATTCCAGATGACCGGCGTGCAAGTGGACCAGGCGCTGTCCAATATCACCGTGGAAGCCGGAGAATTGGGCCTTCAGGCGAATATGTCCGGATTGGGCAATCCGACCAACCTCCTGACGGTTTGGAGCAACGCCACGCTGCAGTTCTATCAATTGTCCAATACCATGGTTAAGGTTTTGATCCTGAGCAATGACGCCACCGTCGATGACTCGAGCGGCCCAGCGGTTTGGGGCGGCCCGGTGACATTGAACGGGAGCAACATCTTCGATGTGGCCGCGAATTTGCTGATCGACAACAACGTGGGTGGCAGCGGCTCTTTGCTATTGACAGGGGGAACATTGGTGTTGAGCCAGTCCAATACCTATAGCGGGCAGACGATCATCACTACCGGCACGCTGCAATTCACCAACGACAACGGCGGAGCCACCAACGGCTCCATCGCGTCGAGTTCGCTGATTAGCGTCGGGGGCGGGGCGAACATCGATGTGTCGCTTCTCAGTCCCAGCACTTTTGAGGTATTCAGCGGACAGACCCTGACCGGCGGCGGCTCCATCCTCGGCAACCTTGCAGTCAATAGCGGCGCCACGATCACGCCCACGGCGCCAGGCGCCAGCCTCACCGTCACCAATGCGCTGTCGCTGGCAGGAACGACGATTATGCCGATCAGCAAATCGCCGCTTCTCAGCTCGGCCCTGGCGACGCTGGACGGGAACATTACTTACGGAGGCGCGTTGATTGTCACCAATATCGCCGGGACTTTGACAGGCGGGGAAAGCTTCCAGTTGTTCAAATCCGGCGGTGGCGGTTACGGAGGTTATTTCAGCACGATAACTTTGCCGAGCATAGGATCAGGGCTTTCGTGGAACACGAGTCAATTGAGCGTCACCGGAACGATCAGCGTTGCCGGGACGTTGAAGGTCCTCTCGTTTAACCCGGCGGGAGTGAGCCGCTCCGGGACGAGTTTGAACATTACCGGTTCCGGCGGGAGTGCCGGCGGCACTTACTATGTCCTAAGCTCGACCAATCTCGCGCTGCCGCTGGCGCAGTGGACGCCCATTGAGACTAATAGCTTCGATGGTTCCGGCGACTTTAACTTCAGCGTCCCCACCACCAACGCGCCTAATGAGTACTTCACAATCGAAGAGTAACTGCGGCGGAGGCATTATGAACCGCGAGAAACGGGGCTTTACGCTCATTGAGTTGTTGGTGGTAATTGCGATCATTGCGATCCTGGCAGCCATGCTGTTGCCGGCGCTGGCTTCAGCCAAGATGAACGCCCAGCAATCGCAATGCGTCAATAACCTCCGGCAAATGAATATTCAGGGTATAGTCTGTAACAGCGACACAGGCTCGATGATTATTCCCGCCGACGCCACCGACCCGAACTATCCCGACGGGGAATGGATGGGGCGGTTTCTGACCTATTTTGGCAGGACATTTCCGACGAACATCATGATTTGCCCGACGGCGAGCCTTCCACCCACGGGAGCGGCTCCCGGTTCCAGCGGCGGCGGCGGCGACAATGGGACAGCCATCAATTTTTTCACCCGTGTCTGCAACGCAAATGTCAGTGGCATCGTCAACACCATTCCGTGCAGCTATCAATATAACGGATGGATGTATAACAGCGACACAGGAGGCACGGGAGCGGGCGATGGCGACGCCTATCCGGGATTCTATTTTATCAAAGAGGCCAACATTTTGTCCGCGAGCAGGACTCCCACTTTTCACGATGGGAATTGGGTGGATTGCTGGCCGCTTGAACGAGATTCCATATCCACGGACCTCTTCGACGGAATCGACTACAATCAGCATATGGGTGTCGAAATGGGCCGGCATGGTCTTGCGCGTCACGGCTACACCGCCGGCAAGGCGCCGCGAGATTGGACTACGCTAAAGCCTCCCGGCGCAATTGATATCGCGTTTGCTGACGGTCACGTGGACCTGGTCCGGCTAAGTCAGATGTGGGCCAACATCATTTGGCACGTCGGGTGGGGTCAAACCCCTAATCCACCTCCGGGCGAAAGCAACCCGGCCGCGCCCTAGTGATTTGAAACAGCTTCCTTTCGATTATGTTTATAATTATAAGAAAGGTCGCGTATAAGACGCTTTTGCAAAATGCAGACCAAATCTTTGCCACCGCGACATGTCTATCTGATGGCCAATGGGGACCTCCGCCTCAGCGCCAATCAAAAATGCTGGCCTGCCCAGGCCAAAATGGAATCGCTCCTTGCCAAATCGATTCAGGGCACGGGCGGCGTTTGCGTCCGTGCGCATCCGTTTGATCCCGCCAAAAACCACGGTTTCATTGATTCTCAAAAAATGGGGATGGAGGTCTTCCGTACTCTCAATCCCAACGCTCCGCTGATCGTCGCCGAGGCCGTGTGGCAGTACAGTCATCACATTCTGCACGGTCTTTACACGCATCGCGGGCCGATCCTTACCGTGGCCAATTGGAGCGGCACCTGGCCCGGGCTTGTCGGCATGTTGAATCTCAACGGCTCCATGACCAAGGCGGGCATCCGGTACAGCACGCTTTGGAGCGAGGATTTTTCCGACGGTTTTTTTGAAAAGGGCCTCCGGCAATGGCTTAAGAGCAGCGTTCTCACGCACGACGAAAGCCATGTCCGCGATTTGCAAAACGTCAAGCTGCCGGACGCCGAGGAAAAACTCGGGCGCCGCGTGGCGCGCAATCTCAGGGAGGCCAAGGCCATTCTCGGCGTTTTCGACGAGGGTTGCATGGGCATGTTCAACGCCATCGTTCCCGACGAACTTCTTCATCCCACGGGCATTTTCAAGGAGCGTCTGAGCCAGTCCTCCCTGTTCGCGGCCATGCGCGAAGTTTCCGATGCCGAAGCGCGCGCCGTCCTTGCCTGGTATGTCAAAAAAGGGCTGAAATTCCATTGGGGCAAAAACGAAAAAACCGATTTGACCCGCGCGCAGACTCTTCAGCAATGCAAAATGTACATCGCCGCGGTGCGGATTGCCGATGAATTCGGCTGTGCGGCCATTGGAATTCAATATCAACAAGGACTTAAAGACCTGACTCCCGCCAGTGATTTGGTCGAAGGAACGCTCAACAATGTGGACCGCCCGCCCGTCAAGTCCGCGAAGACCGGCCGCGTCCTGTACGCCGCCGAGGCGCTTCCGCATTTCAACGAGGTTGATGAATGCGCGGGCCTCGACGGGCTGGTCACCTACCGGCTTTGGTGCGAGTTGGGATATCCGCCCGAAAACACATTGCACGATCTCCGCTGGGGCCAGCAGTATCAAAACGACGGTTTCGACGAATTCGTCTGGGTGCTGCTGATTTCCGGCGCCGCGCCTCCCGCTCATTTCGTCAACGGCTGGAAGGGCGCTTCCAGCGAACGGCAGCCGCCCATGTATTTTCGGCTTGGCGGCGGAACACTCAAGGGCATCAGCAAGCCGGGCCACATCGTTTGGAGCCGCGTGTTCATCATGGACGGCAAACTGCATTGTGATTTGGGTGTCGGAAAAGTGGTGGATTTGCCGCGCCGGGAAACTGAACGCCGCTGGACCGAAACCACCCCGCAATGGCCCATTATGCACGCCTGCTTCGATGGCGTTACGCGCGACCAAATGATGGCCCGCCACAAATCCAATCACATCCAGGTCGTTTATGCTCCCGACGAAAATAAGGCTCACCGCGCCTGCCGCATTAAAGCCGCGATGCTCGCCGAACTGGGGCTGGAGGTTCATTTCTGCGGCAACGTAAGGGTCGATTGAAAAGCCCGCTCTCTCTGCTGCCCGCGTTGGCGCTGTCTCTTTTGCTGCCCCACGGGGCGTTTGCCGCCGGCGTCAGCTTTTATGTTTCCCCGCGCGGCGACGACGCCAATGACGGCACAAAGAGCAAACCCCTTCGGTCCCTGGCACGAGTGCGGGACATGGTCCGATCTGTCAATCAAAATGCGACGAAGGACATTGTTGTGTACCTGGAGGACGGGTTGTTCCGGTTGAATGAGCCGCTTATGCTGGACAGCCGCGATTCCGGCGCGTCGGGACATTACATCATTTATGCCGCCGCGGGGGGTGCGCATCCCATTGTGAGCGGCGCCGTGCCGGTGACGGGCTGGCGGCTTGTCGATCCCGCGAAAAATCTCTGGGCCGCTCCTGCGCCCGCCGCCCTGCAAAATACGCGGCAATTATATGTCGATGGCGTGCGTGCCCGCCGCGCTTCCGGGCGCCTTCCGGTCAGACTTGTTGAAACTGAAACCGGTTACACCGCCGATTCGCCCGCGATGGCCGGGTGGCGGAACCCCTCGGACATCGAATTTGTCTATACCGGCGGCAACGCGCTTTGGTCCGAGCGTTCGGTCGGCCTAGGCGCGTGGACGGAACCGCGATGCCCCGTTGCTTCGATTGACGGCACCACGATCACAATGGCGCAGCCCTGCTGGAACAATTCCACCCGCCGCATTATGCTTCCGCGCGAATCCGGCTTCAGGCGCACGGCCAATCTCGTCGGACCCGCCAGCGTCGGCAAAACTCCGGCCTCCGTCGAAAACGCCTTCGAACTTCTCGGCACGCCCGGCGAATGGTACCTGGACCGGTCGGCGCGAACGATTTACTATGTCCCCCGCCCCGGCGAAAACCTGGCGGCGGCCGACATTGAAGCGCCGGTGCTCGAAAAACTTATTGCGGGCGAAGGCACAGCCGGTCACCCGATTCACAATATTCTTTTCAAAGGAATCGAGTTCACGGGCGCGACGTGGCTTTACCCATCCGGGAGCAACGGCTTTTCGGAAATCCAGGCCAACTACATGGTGACCGGCCCCGACGGCTGGGCGGTGCAGGGACTTTGCAAGCTCGCGCCCAACGGCGAATGTCCCTACGGCGCCTGGACCAAAACGCCCGGCAACGTTTCCTTCGGCAGCGATAGCAATATCCAATTCGTCCGCTGCGTGTTTGCGCATCTCGGCGGCGCCGGCCTGGAATTGGGGGACGGTTCGCAATCCGATCTCGTCGAAGGCTGCGTCTTCACCGATATTTCGGCCAACGGCATTGAACTTGGCGGCGTGGACATTCCTCTGGGCGAGGACTGGCAAACGACGCGCGACAACCGGATTGTCAACAATCACGTGTATAATGTCGCCGCCGAATTTCACGGCGGCATCGGCATCTGCGTCGGTTACGCCCAGCGCACGCTCGTGGCGCACAATCAAATCGACCACCTTCCGTACTCGGGGATTTCGGTGGGCTGGGGCGGCTGGCTGGACAAGGTCAAGAAGGCCGGCCAGGCGAACAATTCCGAGAACAATCGCGTGGCGAACAATCTCATTTTCGATCACATGCTGCTGCTGGCCGATGGCGCCGCCATTTACACGCAAGGATTGACAGGGCCGTCATTGGAGGCCGGCGAAAAAATCGACGGCAACGTCATTCACGACCAATACAGCAGCGGACACGCCCTTTACACGGACAACGGATGCAAAAATGTCACCGCCAGCCACAACGTCATTTTCCACACCAACCATGACAATTGGGGCAGCCGCCATCACGATTATTACGATGGCCAGGACGGCAAAAACTATGATAATTTTCTATTTGACGACAATTACTGGCAACAGGGCGATCCGGATTCTTCGCGGGAACACGTGACCTTGCGCCATAACCATCTCATCAATTCCCTGGACGCCGCGCCCAAATCCATCCTGGCCGCCGCCGGCATCGAAAGGAAGTTTCGCGACATTTTGAAACTGCAAGCCGCCCGCGGCGCTGCTCCCGGCGCGCCGAGCCGACTGGCTGCGTATGGTGGCGATGGCTTTGTTTATTTCTCGTGGAGTCCCCCGCCCTTTGATGGCGGCGCGCCCGTCGATTCCTACGTCATCAGCTCCTCGCATGAGAAAGACACGATTATGGCGGCGGACTTTTACAAATCAGGCTATGCGAAAGTTCCGGGGTTTTCCAACGACACGGAATACACCTTCACCATCGCCGCGCACAACGCAAATGGACTTGGTTCGCCGAGCCTGCCCTCCGCGCCGGTGACCTGCCGTGGCTCTCGCGTTGAACGCCCCTCGGCGCCGCAAAATGTGTCGGCCGATTTTTCCGGGGGCATTGCCAGCATCCATTTTGCCGCGCCGGACGACGACGGAGGCAGCCCGATAATCGGCTACGCGCTGACCGTCCGCCCCAGCGGACGCAAAGTCATTTTCAGCGGGCGGAACGTCCTGGTTCTAAGCGGCGCGCACAAGACATTTACGACCCTGGACGGACTCAAACCCGGGAAGTTCGACCACATAGAAATCGCCGCCATCAACGCCGCCGGCGAAGGCGCGCCGGCCTCGGTCCGTCCGCCGTCCGCCGATGAGAGTG